>NZ_LNHZ01000060.1:0-3328 GCF_001463265.1 Citrobacter sp. 50677481 | reverse complement strand
TACCGGGAAGGAGGGAGTGACCATCTCATTAAATAAAGCACGCTAAGGCATAGCTGACCTTGCCAGGCCTGCTTCGCCCTGTAGTGACGCGATCAACGGGCAGGAAACATTCCCCTTTCGTGCATGGCAGGCGCACACGAGTTCAGACAGCACGGTTTCCATGCGCGCCAAGTCGGCCATCTTCTCGCGCACGTCCTTGAGCTTGTGTTCGGCCAGGCTGCTGGCCTCCTCGCAGTGGGTGCCATCGTCGAGCCGCAACAGCTCGGCAATCTCGTCCAGACTGAACCCCAGCCGCTGTGCCGATTTCACGAATTTCACCCGAACCACGTCCGCCTCCCCATAGCGGCGGATGCTGCCGTAAGGCTTGTCCGGTTCCCGCAACAGGCCCTTGCGCTGATAGAAGCGGATTGTCTCCACGTTGACCCCGGCCGCCTTGGCAAAAACGCCAATGGTCAGGTTTTCCAAATTATTTTCCATATCGCTTGACTCCGTACATGAGTACGGAAGTAAGGTTACGCTATCCAATCCAAATTCAAAAGGGCCAACGTATGTCTGAACCACAAAACGGGCGCGGTGCGCTCTTCGCCGGCGGGCTGGCCGCCATTCTTGCATCGACCTGCTGCCTGGGGCCGCTAGTAGGGGTCTGACGCTCAGTGGAACGAAAACTCACGTTAAGCAACGTTTTCTGCCTCTGACGCCTCTTTTAATGGTCTCAGATGTCCTTTGGTCACCAGTTCTGCCAGCGTGAAGGAATAATGGCCGAGCATATTGATATGTCCGTGGCAAAGCGGGGAGAGGCGTGCGATATCTTCATCATTCAGTGTTTCACCCTGCGCCCGGAGATGATCCAGGGCTGCCTGCATATAAATAGTGTTCCATAACACGACGGCGTTAGTGACCAGCCCCAGTGTGCCCAGTTGATCTTCCTGACCGTCGGTATATCGTTTTCTTATCTCACCTTTTTGACCGTGACAGATGGCTCTGGCAACGGCATGGCGACTTTCTCCCCGATTAAGCTGGGTCAGAATGCGCCGGCGGTAATCTTCATCATCAATATAATTAAGCAGATACAGCGTTTTGTTGATGCGCCCCACTTCAATGATTGCCTGAGTCAGTCCGGAAGGACGTTCACTTTTCAGCAATGAACGGACCAGCACTGAAACCTGTACTTTGCCCAGCTTCAGGGAGCCAGCGGTCCGGATCATTTCGTCCCACTGAAGGACTATTTTTCGGGGATCTGATTGCCCTCTGGCAATATCATTCAGCACGCCATAGTCGGCATCATGGTCCATTCGCCAGAAAACCGAAGCACCGGCATCAGCCAGGCGTGGAGAAAACTGGTATCCCAGCAGCCAGAAAAGGCCAAAGACAAGTTCGCTGGCACCTGCTGTATCGGTCATAATTTCGGTTGGATTCAGCCCGGTCTCCTGTTCCAGAAGACCTTCCAGCACAAAGATAGAGTCCCTCAGCGTCCCCGGTATAACGATGCCATGAAAGCCGGAATACTGATCGGACACAAAGTTGTACCAGGTGATCCCTCTGTTATTACCAAAGTATTTGCGGTTCGGTCCGGCATTGATTGTTCTGACTGGCGTAACAAAGCGCATTCCATCTGCAGATGCCACTTCTCCTCCACCCCATATCTGTGCCAGTGGCAGCGTTGCCTGAAAATCAACCAGTCTGGCATTAGCGCTGGTGATAGTTTCAGCCCGCAGATAGTTCGCTTTTGTCCAGTTCAGCCGGTGTCGGGTCAGTGCAGGAACATTTGATCTGATCAGTGGTTCCAGACCGATATTGCAGGCTTCAGCCATCAGCACGGCGCTGATGCTGACGGGCAGATCATCAACTCTGGCACTGGCTTCACTAGCATGGAAAAACTCATCAGCAAATCCGGTATGGGCGTTAATTTCGAGCAGCAACTCCGTTAAATCCACCGGAGGGAGTAGATCACTGATCATTTTGCTCAGTCGTTTCAGACTGTCCGGCTCATCAAGACTGGCGAGGGGAGAAATTGTCAACCGGGGCTTCGGGCCAGAAACATCGAGTTCGACAGCCTCATTTTCGCAAAGACGTGCAGCAACCTGTCTGTAACGACTATCAAGCTGATGACCCAGAGATTTTATTGCTTCCTGCGGGTCTGTCGGGTGCCCCAAAGAACGATAAACCTTAATCCGGTTTGCCTGCCAGTCAGCACCCTGTAGTAATCTTGCACGAGGATCTCCCCACCGGTTACTGCCGGTAACGTAGACATCCCTCCGCCTCAGACTATCCTGCAGTTTACTGAGAAAGCAGAGCGTGTATCCCCTGCGGGTGATATGTTTTTCCTTGTTAATCACCAGCCGTTTCCATGACCGACTGATAATTTCCGTTGGTGCGTCGTCAAAAAACTGCCGCCGTGAGCTGAACTCCCGGCTGAGGTAGTCACAGGCATTCAGAGTGGTAACCCCGGCAGGTGCGGATGAAAATTTAACGGTATTCAGCAGATGGGGCAGGAAACGACGAACGCGCCCGTACTGCTCCACCATTTCTTCATGAAAATTATCGTCTGAGGGCCGGGCAATTTCACGGACAAGCGTGATGATTTCAGCCAGCTTTTGCCTTGGGATGTAGCTGAACACCTCAGCACGAATCGATTCGTCCGGTGTTTCTTCTTTCAGCAGGTACGAACATGCGCTGGCGAGCGCCAATGCAGATTTATCCAGATCCTTCAGCGAGCGGAGCCGTTTTTTCTGCCCAATCTTTCTGGCGTCACGGATGATAACGGCCAGCATGGCGTCCAGAACGTCCAATGCATCATCCAGCGCCAGCGTTTCCCATGCAAGGACAAAGGCAACCAGAACCGCCATCCTTTTCTGCGGTGACATCCTGGCAATATTGAACACCGAAGTCATACCAGCATAACGTGCGAGATTTTTCAGGCGCACAGCCGGGAGTGTACTCAGGTTTTCAGCATGCAGGCCAAAATCGTTCAGAGTTTTCCAGCGTTCAATTGCTTCATTAAACGCCGGACCACTGATGGTCACAGGGCCCTTTTTCAGTGATTCCAGTAAAGACAGGCGGCTGCAATCAGTTGGCCCCAGCAGCATCTCCAGCTGTGAACGCTGTTCGGCTGACGGTATCAGTGCCAGTTTGTTCCACAGGCGCAACGTCGCCTTTTCCCTTACCTCTGAAATCAACCGGGTCAGCGTAGTGGCTCCGGGGAGAATAATACGATGTTGCATAAGCCACCCTGTCGCCAGATCGAAAAGCAGGCCAGGACGTTCGTTGCTTATCCAGCTCCGGGTATATAAAAGGGCACTGTTGCAAAGTTAGCGATGAGGCAGCCTTT
>NZ_LNHZ01000059.1:0-26195 GCF_001463265.1 Citrobacter sp. 50677481 | reverse complement strand
CGTACTGTAGGTGCGGGCGTGGTTGCTAAAGTTCTGGGCTAATTATTCATTAATTAGTATTGAACTGAAAAGGGCGCTTCGGCGCCCTTTTTGCTGCCTGCTACGCAGCTGTCACAAATCTTCGCAAATTTGTCTTTCCTTCCGCCGCGTAAGCAGAGTTGTGCTATTGTAATCATAACTATTCTCATTTACACTTTGCGCAGAAATTGAACGGGAGCGATCATGTACGTTTGTTTGTGTAATGGTGTAAGTGATAAGAAAATTCGTCAGGCTGTACGTCAGTTTCATCCTCAATCGTTCCAACAGTTACGTAAGTTTATTCCTGTCGGAAATCAATGCGGTAAATGTATACGAGCGGCACGTGAAGTCATGCAGGACGAATTGACGCAAATGCCAGAGTTTAAAGAAATCGCCTGAGTCACACTCTTTTTTTTGACATCCCTGTAGCCCCATCTACGCTCAAGAGAGTGGAAGCGGAGGGACTATAAAATGAAAGGTGATGTTAAAATCATAAATTATCTCAATAAACTATTGGGAAATGAGCTTGTCGCGATTAACCAGTATTTTCTTCATGCCCGTATGTTCAAAAACTGGGGACTCACTCGCCTTAATGATGTCGAGTACCATGAATCCATAGATGAGATGAAACACGCCGATAAATACATCGAGCGTATTTTGTTTCTCGAAGGGATCCCAAACCTGCAGGATCTTGGCAAGCTGGGTATCGGTGAAGACGTCGAAGAGATGTTACAATCCGATCTTCGGCTCGAGCTTGAAGGGGCAAAAGACCTGCGTGAAGCCATTGCCTATGCCGATACCATTCATGATTACGTCAGCCGGGACATGATGATCGAGATCCTGGCGGATGAAGAAGGGCATATTGACTGGCTGGAAACCGAGCTGGATCTCATTGCTAAGCTGGGTATCCAGAATTACCTGCAATCGCAGATTCAGGTCACAAGCTAATACCCCCAGTCATTAATTGATGACATCCAGTGATGAAACCCGCCGCTGCCAGAAATGGCCCAAAAGGCAGCGGGTTTTTTAACGCTCTCTTTCCGCAAATGAGCGTCTCTGCTGCGACGCACAGGCAGGCAAGCAGCGATGCGCAAAGCACCAACAGCGGTAACGATGACCATCCATGCCACGCGCCCAGCGCGGCAAGAAACTTCACATCACCATAACCCAGCCCCTCTTGTCCGCGAATAAACCGATAAGTCCAGTACAAGCCAGCAAATCCCATATAGCCTGCGACGGCGCCCCATAGCGCATCGGCGAGCCGTGCCGGAAAAAAGCATTGATGAAAAACCAACCCGATCCACAACAGAGGGCAGGTGACGCGGTCTGGCAGCAAACCGGTGCGTAAGTCATAAAGCGCCAGGTACAGGGTCGATGAAATATAGCAAAGCAGAAAGGGCAGGGCGGTTATCATTGGGCAATCTCCCAGCTAAAAAGCGTCACTGTAATGAAGGACTGCCGGAGAACAAGCGGCATTATCAGGATATGCGCGCGGATTTCCGCCGTCACTGTCAGCCGAGTTTGCATTGCAACACAACGCTGAAGGCCGCTCGCATTCAGGGGAAAATGTTTAATATCTACGCGATGCTTGCGTCAGGCTGAGATTTGCGTATAATGCGCGGGCTTGTCTTAATCGACGGCAGGTTCGATTTGAACCTCGGGTAACCGATTTGGTTATCTCACAATGCTCCCAATCGGGGAGCTACGTAAGAACGGTTACACTCTCCCATCAATCGTAATGGGTCTGAGGAGTAATCATTTTCGTTTATAAAATAATTGGAGCTCTGGTCTCATGCAGAACCAAAGAATCCGTATCCGCCTGAAAGCGTTTGATCATCGTCTGATCGATCAATCAACCGCGGAAATCGTCGAGACTGCTAAGCGCACTGGTGCGCAAGTCCGTGGTCCGATCCCGCTGCCGACCCGCAAAGAGCGCTTCACCGTTCTGATCTCCCCGCACGTTAACAAAGACGCGCGTGACCAGTACGAAATCCGCACTCACAAGCGTCTGGTTGACATCGTTGAGCCAACCGAGAAAACCGTTGATGCTCTGATGCGTCTGGATCTGGCTGCCGGTGTAGACGTGCAGATCAGCCTGGGTTAATCAGGTCATCGAGCGATTGAGAGGTTGAAACAATGATTGGTTTAGTCGGTAAAAAAGTGGGCATGACTCGCATCTTCACTGAAGATGGCGTTTCAATCCCAGTAACCGTAATCGAAGTTGAAGCAAACCGTGTTACTCAGGTTAAAGACCTGGCTAACGATGGCTACCGCGCAATCCAGGTTACCACCGGTGCTAAAAAAGCTAACCGTGTAACCAAGCCGGAAGCGGGTCATTTTGCTAAAGCTGGCGTAGAAGCTGGCCGTGGTCTGTGGGAATTCCGTCTGGCTGAAGGCGAAGAGTTCACCGTAGGTCAGAGCATTAGCGTTGAGCTGTTTGCTGAAGTTAAAAAAGTTGACGTAACTGGCACCTCTAAAGGTAAAGGTTTCGCAGGTACCGTTAAGCGCTGGAACTTCCGTACCCAGGACGCGACTCACGGTAACTCCTTGTCTCACCGCGTTCCGGGTTCTATCGGTCAGAACCAGACTCCGGGCAAAGTGTTCAAAGGCAAGAAAATGGCAGGTCAGCTGGGTAACGAACGTGTCACTGTTCAGAGCCTGGACGTAGTACGTGTTGACGCTGAGCGCAACCTGCTGCTGGTTAAAGGTGCGGTCCCGGGTGCAACCGGCTGCGACCTGATCGTTAAACCAGCTGTGAAGGCGTAAGGGGATAGCAATGGAATTAGTATTGAAAGACGCGCAGAGCGCGCTGACTGTTTCCGAAACTACCTTCGGTCGTGATTTCAACGAAGCGCTGGTTCACCAGGTTGTTGTTGCTTATGCAGCTGGTGCTCGTCAGGGTACTCGTGCTCAGAAGAATCGTGCTGAAGTAACTGGTTCCGGTAAAAAACCGTGGCGCCAGAAAGGTACCGGCCGTGCGCGTTCAGGTTCTATCAAGAGCCCGATCTGGCGTTCTGGTGGCGTGACCTTCGCTGCGCGTCCGCAGGACCACAGTCAAAAAGTTAACAAGAAGATGTACCGCGGCGCGCTGAAAAGCATTCTGTCCGAACTGGTACGTCAGGATCGTCTGATCGTTGTCGAGAAGTTCTCTGTTGAAGCGCCTAAAACTAAGCTGCTGGCACAGAAACTGAAAGACATGGCTCTGGAAGATGTGCTGATCATCACCGGTGAGCTGGACGAAAACCTGTTCCTGGCCGCACGTAACCTGCACAAGGTTGACGTACGCGATGCGACGGGTATCGACCCGGTTAGCCTGATCGCCTTCGACAAAGTCGTAATGACTGCTGATGCTGTTAAGCAAGTTGAGGAGATGCTGGCATGATTCGTGAAGAACGTCTGCTGAAGGTGCTGCGCGCACCGCACGTTTCTGAAAAAGCGTCTACTGCGATGGAAAAAACTAACACCATCGTTCTCAAAGTTGCTAAAGACGCGACCAAAGCAGAAATCAAAGCTGCTGTGCAGAAACTGTTTGAAGTCGAAGTCGAAGTCGTTAACACCCTGGTCGTTAAAGGGAAAGTTAAACGTCACGGACAGCGTATCGGTCGTCGTAGCGACTGGAAAAAAGCTTACGTCACCCTGAAAGAAGGCCAGAACCTGGACTTCGTTGGCGGCGCTGAGTAAGTCGGAGGAGTAATACAATGGCAGTTGTTAAATGTAAACCGACATCTCCGGGTCGTCGCCACGTAGTTAAAGTGGTTAACCCTGAGCTGCACAAGGGCAAACCTTTTGCTCCGTTGCTGGAAAAAAACAGCAAATCCGGTGGTCGTAACAACAATGGCCGTATCACCACTCGTCACATCGGTGGTGGCCACAAGCAGGCTTATCGTATTGTTGACTTCAAACGCAACAAAGACGGTATCCCGGCAGTTGTTGAGCGTCTTGAGTACGATCCGAACCGTTCCGCGAACATCGCGCTGGTTCTGTACAAAGATGGCGAACGCCGTTACATCCTGGCCCCTAAAGGCCTGAAAGCTGGCGACCAGATCCAATCTGGCGTTGATGCTGCAATCAAACCAGGCAACACCCTGCCGATGCGCAATATCCCGGTTGGTTCTACCGTTCATAACGTAGAAATGAAACCAGGTAAAGGCGGTCAGCTGGCACGTTCCGCAGGGACTTACGTTCAGATCGTTGCGCGCGATGGTGCTTATGTCACCCTGCGTCTGCGTTCTGGTGAAATGCGTAAAGTCGAAGCAGACTGCCGTGCAACTCTGGGCGAAGTTGGCAATGCTGAGCATATGCTGCGCGTTCTGGGTAAAGCAGGTGCTGCACGTTGGCGTGGTGTTCGTCCGACCGTTCGCGGTACCGCGATGAACCCAGTAGACCACCCACATGGTGGTGGTGAAGGTCGTAACTTTGGTAAGCACCCGGTAACCCCGTGGGGCGTTCAGACCAAAGGTAAGAAGACCCGCAGCAACAAGCGTACTGATAAATTCATCGTACGTCGCCGTAGCAAATAATTTTAGAGGATAAGCCATGCCACGTTCTCTCAAGAAAGGTCCTTTTATTGACCTGCACTTGCTGAAGAAGGTAGAGAAAGCGGTGGAAAGCGGAGACAAGAAGCCCCTGCGCACTTGGTCCCGTCGTTCAACGATCTTTCCTAACATGATCGGTTTGACCATCGCTGTCCATAATGGTCGTCAGCACGTTCCGGTATTTGTAACCGATGAAATGGTCGGTCACAAACTGGGTGAATTCGCACCGACTCGTACTTATCGCGGCCACGCTGCTGATAAAAAAGCGAAGAAGAAATAAGGTAGGAGGAAGAGATGGAAACTATCGCTAAACATCGCCATGCTCGTTCTTCTGCTCAGAAGGTCCGCCTTGTTGCTGACCTGATTCGCGGTAAGAAAGTGTCGCAGGCTCTGGATATTCTGACCTACACCAACAAGAAAGCGGCTGTATTGGTCAAGAAGGTTCTGGAATCTGCCATTGCTAACGCTGAACACAACGATGGCGCTGACATTGACGATCTGAAAGTTACGAAAATTTTCGTAGACGAAGGCCCGAGCATGAAGCGCATTATGCCGCGTGCAAAAGGTCGTGCAGATCGCATCCTGAAGCGCACCAGCCACATCACTGTGGTTGTGTCCGATCGCTGAGACTCTGGAGACTAGCAATGGGTCAGAAAGTACATCCTAATGGTATTCGCCTGGGTATTGTAAAACCATGGAACTCTACCTGGTTTGCGAACACCAAAGAATTCGCTGACAACCTGGACAGCGATTTTAAAGTACGTCAGTACCTGACGAAGGAACTGGCTAAAGCGTCCGTATCTCGTATCGTTATCGAGCGTCCGGCTAAGAGCATCCGTGTGACTATTCACACTGCTCGCCCGGGTATCGTTATCGGTAAGAAAGGCGAAGACGTAGAAAAACTGCGTAAGGTCGTAGCGGATATCGCTGGCGTTCCTGCACAGATCAATATCGCCGAAGTTCGTAAACCTGAACTGGACGCAAAACTGGTTGCTGACAGCATCACTTCTCAGCTGGAACGTCGTGTTATGTTCCGCCGTGCGATGAAGCGTGCTGTACAGAACGCAATGCGTCTGGGCGCTAAAGGTATCAAAGTTGAAGTTAGCGGCCGTCTGGGCGGCGCGGAAATCGCACGTACCGAATGGTACCGTGAAGGTCGCGTACCGCTGCACACTCTGCGTGCTGACATCGACTACAACACCTCTGAAGCGCACACCACTTACGGTGTAATCGGCGTTAAGGTATGGATCTTCAAAGGCGAGATCCTGGGTGGTATGGCTGCTGTTGAACAACCGGAAAAACCGGCTGCGCAACCTAAAAAGCAGCAGCGTAAAGGCCGTAAATAAGGAGCGTCGCTGATGTTACAACCAAAGCGTACAAAATTCCGTAAGATGCACAAAGGCCGTAACCGCGGTCTGGCTGCAGGCGCGGATGTTAGCTTCGGCAGCTTCGGTCTGAAAGCTGTTGGCCGTGGTCGTCTGACTGCCCGTCAGATCGAAGCAGCACGTCGTGCTATGACCCGTGCAGTTAAGCGTCAAGGTAAGATCTGGATCCGTGTATTCCCGGACAAACCGATCACTGAAAAGCCGCTGGCAGTGCGTATGGGTAAAGGTAAAGGTAACGTGGAGTATTGGGTTGCCTTGATTCAGCCGGGTAAAGTCCTGTATGAAATGGACGGCGTACCGGAAGAGCTGGCCCGTGAAGCATTCAAGCTGGCAGCAGCGAAACTGCCGATTAAAACCACCTTTGTAACTAAGACGGTGATGTAATGAAAGCAAAAGAGCTGCGTGAGAAGAGCGTTGAAGAGCTGAACACCGAGCTGCTGAACCTGCTGCGTGAGCAGTTCAACCTGCGTATGCAGGCTGCAAGTGGCCAGCTGCAACAGTCTCACCTGTTGAAGCAAGTGCGTCGCGATGTCGCACGCGTTAAGACTTTACTGACTGAGAAGGCGGGTGCGTAATGACCGATAAAATCCGTACTCTGCAAGGTCGCGTTGTTAGCGACAAAATGGAGAAATCCATTGTTGTTGCTATCGAACGTTTTGTGAAACACCCGATCTACGGTAAATTCATCAAGCGTACGACCAAACTGCACGTACATGACGAGAACAACGAATGCGGTATCGGCGACAAGGTTGAAATCCGTGAATGCCGTCCGCTGTCCAAGACTAAGTCCTGGACGCTGGTTCGCGTTGTAGAGAAAGCGGTTCTGTAATACAGTACGCATTCTCAACGAATAAACGGCTCAGCGATGGGCCGTTTATTTTTTCTACCCATATCGTTTGAGCGGTGTTATAATGCCGCGCCCCCGATATGGGGCTTTTTTAACGACCTGATTTCGGGTCTCAGTAGTAGTTGACATTAGCGGAGCACTAAAATGATCCAAGAACAGACTATGCTGAACGTCGCCGACAACTCCGGTGCACGTCGCGTAATGTGTATCAAGGTTCTGGGTGGCTCGCACCGTCGCTACGCAGGCGTAGGCGACATCATCAAGATCACCATCAAAGAAGCAATTCCGCGTGGTAAGGTCAAAAAAGGTGATGTGCTGAAGGCGGTAGTGGTGCGCACCAAGAAGGGTGTTCGTCGCCCGGACGGTTCTGTCATTCGCTTCGATGGTAATGCATGCGTTATTCTGAACAATAACAGCGAGCAGCCTATCGGTACGCGTATTTTTGGGCCGGTAACTCGTGAGCTTCGTACCGAGAAGTTCATGAAAATTATCTCTCTGGCACCAGAAGTACTCTAAGGAGCGAATCATGGCAGCGAAAATCCGTCGTGATGACGAAGTTATCGTGTTAACCGGTAAAGATAAAGGTAAGCGCGGTAAAGTTAAGAATGTCCTGTCTTCCGGCAAGGTCATTGTTGAAGGTATCAACCTGGTTAAGAAACACCAGAAGCCGGTTCCGGCTCTGAACCAACCAGGCGGCATCGTTGAAAAAGAAGCTGCTATTCAGGTTTCTAACGTTGCAATCTTCAATGCGGCAACCGGCAAGGCTGACCGTGTAGGCTTTAGATTCGAAGACGGTAAAAAAGTCCGTTTCTTCAAGTCTAATAGCGAAACTATCAAGTAATTTGGAGTAGTACGATGGCGAAACTGCATGATTACTACAAAGACGAAGTAGTTAAAAAACTCATGACTGAGTTTAACTACAATTCTGTCATGCAAGTCCCTCGGGTCGAGAAGATCACCCTGAACATGGGTGTTGGTGAAGCGATCGCTGACAAGAAACTGCTGGATAACGCAGCAGCTGACCTGACAGCAATCTCCGGTCAAAAACCGCTGATCACCAAAGCACGCAAATCTGTTGCAGGCTTCAAAATCCGTCAGGGCTATCCGATCGGCTGTAAAGTAACTCTGCGTGGCGAACGCATGTGGGAGTTCTTTGAGCGCCTGATCACTATTGCTGTACCGCGTATCCGTGACTTCCGTGGTTTGTCCGCTAAGTCTTTCGATGGTCGTGGTAACTACAGCATGGGTGTCCGTGAGCAGATCATCTTCCCAGAAATCGACTACGATAAAGTCGACCGCGTTCGTGGTTTGGATATTACCATTACCACTACTGCGAAATCTGACGAAGAAGGCCGTGCTCTGCTGGCTGCCTTTGACTTCCCGTTCCGCAAGTAAGGTAGGGTTACTGAATGGCTAAGCAATCAATGAAAGCACGCGAAGTAAAACGCGTAGCTTTAGCTGATAAATACTTCGCGAAACGCGCTGAACTGAAAGCGATCATCTCTGATGTGAACGCTTCCGACGAAGATCGTTGGAACGCTGTTCTTAAGCTGCAGACTCTGCCGCGTGATTCCAGCCCGTCTCGTCAGCGTAACCGCTGCCGTCAAACAGGTCGTCCACATGGCTATGTGGGCAAGTTCGGGTTGAGCCGTATCAAGCTACGTGAAGCCGCAATGCGCGGTGAAGTACCAGGCTTGAAAAAGGCTAGCTGGTAATTGTCACCAATTGAATCACGGGAGTAAAGACAGATGAGCATGCAAGATCCGATCGCGGATATGCTGACCCGTATCCGTAACGGTCAGGCCGCGAACAAAGCTGCGGTCACCATGCCTTCCTCCAAGCTGAAAGTGGCAATCGCCAACGTGCTGAAGGAAGAAGGTTTTATCGAAGATTTTAAAGTTGAAGGCGACACCAAGCCGGAACTGGAACTGACTCTTAAGTATTTCCAGGGTAAAGCTGTTGTAGAAAGCATTCAGCGTGTCAGCCGCCCAGGTCTGCGCATCTACAAACGTAAAGATGAGCTGCCGAAAGTTATGGCGGGTCTGGGTATCGCGGTTGTTTCTACCTCTAAAGGTGTTATGACTGATCGTGCAGCGCGCCAGGCTGGTCTTGGTGGCGAAATTATCTGCTACGTAGCCTAATCGGAGGAAAAAATGTCTCGTGTTGCTAAAGCACCGGTCGTTGTTCCTGCCGGCGTTGATGTAAAAATCAACGGTCAGGTTATTACGATCAAAGGTAAAAACGGCGAGCTGACTCGTACTCTCAACGATGCTGTTGAAGTTAAACATGCAGATAATGCACTGACCTTCGGTCCGCGTGATGGTTACGTAGACGGTTGGGCTCAGGCTGGTACCGCGCGTGCCCTGCTGAACTCAATGGTTATCGGTGTTACCGAAGGCTTCACTAAGAAGCTGCAGCTGGTTGGTGTAGGTTATCGTGCAGCGGTTAAAGGGAATGTAGTAAACCTGTCCTTAGGTTTCTCTCACCCTGTTGACCATCAGCTGCCGGCTGGGATTACTGCAGAGTGCCCGACTCAAACTGAAATCGTGCTGAAAGGCGCTGATAAGCAGGTGATCGGCCAGGTTGCAGCAGATCTGCGCGCCTACCGTCGTCCTGAGCCTTATAAAGGCAAGGGTGTTCGTTACGCCGACGAAGTCGTGCGTACCAAAGAGGCTAAGAAGAAGTAAGGTAACACTATGGATAAGAAATCTGCTCGTATCCGTCGTGCGACCCGCGCACGCCGCAAGCTCCAGGAGCTGGGCGCAACTCGCCTGGTGGTACATCGTACCCCGCGTCACATTTACGCACAGGTAATTGCACCGAACGGTTCTGAAGTTCTGGTAGCTGCTTCTACTGTAGAAAAAGCTATCGCTGAACAACTGAAGTACACCGGTAACAAAGACGCGGCTGCAGCTGTGGGTAAAGCTGTCGCTGAACGCGCTCTGGAAAAAGGCATCAAAGATGTGTCCTTTGACCGTTCCGGGTTCCAATATCATGGTCGTGTCCAGGCACTGGCAGATGCTGCCCGTGAAGCTGGCCTTCAGTTCTAAGGTAGAGGTGTAAGATGGCTCACATCGAAAAACAAGCTGGCGAACTGCAGGAAAAGCTGATCGCGGTAAACCGCGTATCTAAAACCGTTAAAGGTGGTCGTATTTTCTCCTTCACAGCTCTGACTGTAGTTGGCGATGGTAACGGTCGCGTTGGTTTTGGTTACGGTAAAGCGCGTGAAGTTCCAGCAGCGATCCAGAAAGCGATGGAAAAAGCCCGTCGCAATATGATTAACGTCGCGCTGAACAACGGCACCCTGCAACACCCGGTTAAAGGTGTTCACACGGGTTCTCGTGTATTCATGCAGCCAGCTTCCGAAGGTACCGGTATCATCGCCGGTGGTGCAATGCGCGCCGTTCTGGAAGTTGCTGGGGTTCATAACGTTCTGGCTAAAGCATACGGTTCCACCAACCCGATCAACGTGGTTCGTGCAACTATTGATGGCCTGGAAAATATGAATTCTCCAGAAATGGTCGCTGCCAAGCGTGGTAAATCCGTTGAAGAAATTCTGGGGAAATAAACCATGGCAAAGACTATTAAAATTACTCAAACCCGCAGTGCAATCGGTCGTCTGCCGAAACACAAGGCAACGCTGCTTGGCCTGGGTCTGCGTCGTATTGGTCACACCGTAGAACGTGAGGATACTCCTGCCGTTCGTGGTATGGTCAACGCGGTTTCCTTCATGGTTAAAGTTGAGGAGTAAGAGATGCGTTTAAATACTCTGTCTCCGGCCGAAGGCTCCAAAAAGGCGGGTAAACGCCTGGGTCGTGGTATCGGTTCTGGCCTCGGTAAAACCGGTGGTCGTGGTCACAAAGGTCAGAAGTCTCGTTCTGGCGGTGGCGTACGTCGCGGTTTCGAGGGTGGTCAGATGCCTCTGTACCGTCGTCTGCCGAAATTCGGCTTCACTTCTCGTAAAGCAGCGATTACAGCCGAAGTTCGTCTGTCTGACCTAGCGAAAGTAGAAGGCGGCGTTGTAGACCTGAACACGCTGAAAGCGGCTAACATTATCGGTATCCAGATCGAGTTCGCGAAAGTGATCATGTCTGGTGAAGTCACTACTCCGGTAACTGTTCGTGGCCTGCGTGTTACTAAAGGCGCTCGTGCTGCTATCGAAGCTGCTGGCGGTAAAATCGAGGAATAAGTAGCAGATGGCTAAACAACCGGGATTAGATTTTCAAAGTGCCAAAGGTGGCTTAGGCGAGCTGAAACGCAGACTGCTGTTTGTTATCGGTGCGCTGATTGTGTTCCGTATTGGCTCTTTTATTCCGATCCCTGGTATTGATGCCGCTGTACTTGCCAAACTGCTTGAGCAACAGCGAGGCACCATCATTGAGATGTTCAACATGTTCTCTGGTGGTGCTCTCAGCCGTGCTTCTATCTTTGCCCTGGGTATTATGCCGTACATTTCGGCATCGATTATTATCCAGCTGCTGACGGTGGTTCATCCAACGTTGGCGGAAATTAAGAAAGAAGGGGAGTCTGGTCGTCGTAAGATCAGCCAGTACACCCGTTACGGTACTCTGGTGCTGGCAATATTCCAGTCGATCGGTATTGCTACCGGTCTGCCGAATATGCCTGGTATGCAAGGCCTGGTGATGAACCCGGGCTTTGCATTCTATTTCACCGCTGTTGTAAGTCTGGTCACGGGAACCATGTTCCTGATGTGGTTGGGCGAACAGATTACTGAACGAGGTATCGGTAACGGTATCTCAATCATTATCTTCGCCGGTATTGTCGCGGGTCTCCCGCCAGCCATCGCCCATACTATCGAGCAAGCGCGTCAAGGCGACCTGCACTTCCTCGTGTTGCTGTTGGTTGCAGTATTAGTATTTGCAGTGACGTTCTTTGTTGTATTTGTTGAGCGTGGTCAACGCCGCATTGTGGTAAACTACGCGAAACGTCAGCAAGGTCGTCGTGTCTATGCTGCACAGAGCACACATTTACCGCTGAAAGTGAATATGGCGGGGGTTATCCCGGCTATCTTCGCTTCCAGTATTATTCTGTTCCCGGCAACCATCGCGTCATGGTTCGGGGGCGGTACTGGTTGGAACTGGCTGACAACAATTTCGCTGTATTTGCAGCCTGGGCAACCGCTTTATGTGTTACTCTATGCGTCTGCAATCATCTTCTTCTGTTTCTTCTACACGGCGTTGGTCTTCAACCCGCGTGAAACAGCAGATAACCTGAAGAAGTCCGGTGCATTTGTACCAGGAATTCGTCCGGGAGAGCAAACGGCGAAGTATATCGATAAAGTAATGACCCGCCTGACTCTGGTCGGTGCGCTATACATTACCTTTATCTGCCTGATCCCGGAGTTCATGCGTGATGCAATGAAAGTACCGTTCTACTTCGGTGGGACCTCACTGCTTATCGTTGTTGTCGTGATTATGGACTTTATGGCTCAAGTGCAAACTCTGATGATGTCCAGTCAGTATGAGTCTGCATTGAAGAAGGCGAACCTGAAAGGCTACGGCCGTTAATTGGTCGCCCGAGAAGTTACGGAGAGTAAAAATGAAAGTTCGTGCTTCCGTCAAGAAATTATGCCGTAACTGCAAAATCGTTAAGCGTGATGGTGTCATCCGTGTGATTTGCAGTGCCGAGCCGAAGCATAAACAGCGCCAAGGCTGATTTATTCGCATATTTTTCTTGCAAAGTTGGGTTGAGCTGGCTAGATTAGCCAGCCAATCTTTTGTATGTCTGTACGTTTCCATTTGAGTATCCTGAAAACGGGCTTTTCAGCATGGTGCGTACATATTAAATAGTAGGAGTGCATAGTGGCCCGTATAGCAGGCATTAACATTCCTGATCAGAAACATGCTGTGATCGCATTAACGTCGATCTACGGCATCGGTAAGACCCGTTCTAAAGCCATCCTGGCTGCAGCGGGTATCGCTGAAAATGTTAAGATCAGTGAGCTGTCTGAAGGACAAATCGACACGCTGCGTGACGAAGTTGCCAAATTTGTCGTTGAAGGTGATCTGCGCCGTGAAATCAGCATGAGCATCAAGCGCCTGATGGATCTTGGTTGCTATCGCGGTTTGCGTCATCGTCGTGGTCTCCCGGTTCGCGGTCAGCGTACCAAGACCAACGCACGTACCCGTAAGGGTCCGCGCAAACCGATCAAGAAATAATCGGGGTGATTGAATAATGGCAAAGGCACCAATTCGTGCACGTAAACGTGTAAGAAAACAAGTCTCTGACGGCGTGGCTCATATCCATGCTTCTTTCAACAACACCATCGTGACTATTACCGATCGTCAGGGTAACGCGCTGGGTTGGGCAACAGCCGGTGGTTCCGGTTTCCGTGGTTCTCGCAAATCCACTCCGTTCGCAGCTCAGGTTGCAGCAGAGCGTTGCGCTGACGCCGTTAAAGAATACGGCATCAAGAATCTGGAAGTTATGGTTAAAGGTCCGGGTCCAGGCCGCGAATCTACTATTCGTGCTCTGAACGCCGCTGGTTTCCGCATCACTAATATTACTGATGTGACTCCGATCCCTCATAACGGTTGTCGTCCGCCGAAAAAACGTCGCGTATAACGCTTCGTTTTCCAGGTTTGTTGGAGAAAGAAAATGGCAAGATATTTGGGTCCTAAGCTCAAGCTGAGCCGTCGTGAGGGCACCGACTTATTCCTTAAGTCCGGCGTTCGCGCGATCGATACCAAGTGTAAAATTGAACAAGCTCCTGGCCAGCACGGTGCGCGTAAACCGCGTCTGTCTGACTATGGTGTGCAGTTGCGTGAAAAGCAAAAAGTTCGCCGTATCTACGGTGTGCTGGAGCGTCAGTTCCGTAACTACTACAAAGAAGCAGCACGTCTGAAAGGCAACACCGGTGAAAACCTGTTGGCTCTGCTGGAAGGTCGTCTGGACAACGTTGTATACCGTATGGGCTTCGGCGCCACTCGTGCAGAAGCACGTCAGCTGGTTAGCCATAAAGCTGTTATGGTAAACGGTCGTGTTGTTAACATCGCTTCTTATCAGGTTAGTCCGAATGACGTTGTTAGCATTCGTGAGAAAGCGAAGAAGCAGTCTCGCGTGAAAGCCGCTCTGGAGCTGGCTGAGCAGCGTGAAAAGCCAACCTGGCTGGAAGTTGATGCTGGCAAGATGGAAGGTACGTACAAGCGTAAGCCTGAGCGTTCTGATCTGTCTGCGGACATTAACGAACACCTGATCGTCGAGCTTTACTCCAAGTAAAGCTTAGTACCAAAGAGAGGACACAATGCAGGGTTCTGTGACAGAGTTTCTAAAACCGCGCCTGGTAGATATCGAGCAAGTGAGTTCGACGCACGCCAAGGTGACCCTTGAGCCTTTAGAGCGTGGCTTTGGCCATACTTTAGGTAACGCACTGCGCCGTATTCTGCTCTCATCGATGCCGGGTTGCGCGGTGACCGAGGTTGAGATTGATGGTGTACTACATGAGTACAGCACCAAAGAAGGCGTTCAGGAAGACATCCTGGAAATCCTGCTCAACCTGAAAGGGCTGGCGGTGAGAGTTCAGGGTAAAGATGAAGTTATTCTTACCTTGAATAAATCTGGCATTGGCCCTGTGACTGCAGCCGACATTACCCACGACGGTGATGTCGAAATCGTCAAGCCGCAGCACGTGATCTGCCACCTGACCGATGAGAACGCGTCTATTAGCATGCGTATCAAAGTTCAGCGCGGTCGTGGTTATGTGCCGGCTTCTACCCGAATTCATTCGGAAGAAGATGAGCGCCCAATCGGCCGTCTGCTGGTCGACGCATGCTACAGCCCTGTAGAGCGTATCGCCTATAATGTTGAAGCAGCGCGTGTAGAACAGCGTACCGACCTGGACAAGCTGGTCATCGAAATGGAAACCAACGGCACAATCGATCCTGAAGAGGCGATTCGTCGTGCGGCGACCATTCTGGCTGAACAACTGGAAGCTTTCGTTGACTTACGTGATGTACGTCAGCCGGAAGTGAAAGAAGAGAAACCAGAATTCGATCCGATCCTGCTGCGCCCTGTTGACGATCTGGAATTGACTGTCCGCTCTGCTAACTGCCTCAAAGCAGAAGCTATCCACTATATCGGTGATCTGGTACAGCGTACTGAGGTTGAGCTTCTTAAGACGCCTAACCTTGGTAAAAAATCTCTTACTGAGATTAAAGACGTGCTGGCTTCCCGTGGGCTGTCTCTGGGTATGCGCCTGGAAAACTGGCCACCGGCAAGCATCGCTGACGAGTAACCGGATCGCAGGTTAAGGTTTTACTGAGAAGGATAAGGTCATGCGCCATCGTAAGAGTGGTCGTCAACTGAACCGCAACAGCAGCCATCGCCAGGCTATGTTCCGCAATATGGCAGGTTCACTGGTTCGTCATGAAATCATCAAGACGACCCTGCCTAAAGCGAAAGAGCTGCGCCGCGTAGTTGAGCCGCTGATTACTCTTGCCAAGACTGATAGCGTAGCTAATCGTCGTCTGGCATTCGCCCGCACTCGTGATAACGAGATCGTGGCAAAACTGTTTAACGAGCTGGGCCCGCGTTTCGCGAGCCGCGCCGGTGGTTACACTCGCATTCTGAAGTGTGGCTTCCGTGCAGGCGACAACGCGCCGATGGCTTACATCGAGCTGGTTGATCGCTCTGAGTCGAAAGCAGAAGCTGCTGCAGAGTAATCTGTAGTAACGTAAAAAAACCCGCTCCGGCGGGTTTTTTTATATCCGCAGCATCCCCACTTATCTACAATAATTTGTATTCTTTTTGTTCATCCCCTGGAGCGTTGTATGTGGTTACTGGACCAGTGGGCGGAGCGCCATATCCTTGAAGCGCAGAGTAAAGGCGAATTTGACCATCTGCCCGGACGCGGAGAGCCGCTCATTCTGGATGACGACTCGCATGTTCCTGCTGAACTGCGCGCTGGCTATCGCTTACTGAAAAATGCAGGCTGTCTTCCCCCTGAACTGGAACAGCGTAAAGAAGCGATTGCGCTGCTGGATTTGCTAAACGGGATTCGACAGGATGATCCTCAGTATCAGGAAGTCAGTCGTCGTTTGTCATTACTGGAGCTCAAGCTCAGACAGGCCGGGGTGAGTACGGAATTTCTTCGCGGTGAATATGCCAAAAAGCTGTCGCATAAAATCAGTGAGCGTTAAAGGAGAAGAGATGTATCGTATTGGAGAGTTAGCAAAGCTGGCCGAGGTTACGCCGGACACCATCCGCTATTATGAGAAGCAGCAGATGATGGAGCATGAAGTCCGTACTGAAGGTGGGTTTCGCTTGTATACCGAAAACGATCTTCAACGCCTGAAATTTATCCGCTACGCGCGACAGCTTGGTTTTACACTCGAGTCGATCCGCGAACTGCTGTCGATCCGTATCGATCCCGAGCATCATACCTGCCAGGAATCAAAAGGGATCGTGCAGGAGAGGCTGAAAGAAGTTGAAGCAAGAATAGCGGAACTGCAAACAATGCAGCGTTCCCTGCAACGACTGAATGACGCCTGTTGTGGTACGGCGCACAGTAGCGTTTACTGTTCGATTCTCGAGGCCCTGGAGCAAGGCGCCAGTGGAATAAAGTCAGGCTGTTGATTTAGTCAACCATCAGGATTACACTCGCGCCGTTAAATCCTACAACTGGAGTGATTATGAGCCGTTATCAACATACGAAAGGGCAGATCAAAGACAACGCCATAGAGGCACTACTGCATGACCCACTTTTCAGGCAACGCGTGGAAAAGAACAAGAAAGGGAAAGGCAGTTATTTACGTAAAGGAAAACACGGCAATCGCGGGAACTGGGAGGCCAGTGGCAAGAAAGTGAATCACTTTTTTACCACTGGCCTTCTGCTTTTAGCGAGCAGTTAAGAACGGTTATTTTGTTCTTTGAGCAGGTCACGAATTTCAGTGAGTAGCACTTCTTCTTTTGTCGGAGCGGGTGGCGCCGCCGGCTCTTCTTTTTTCTTACGGTTGAGTTTGTTAATCAACTTGATCGCCATGAAGATAGCAAACGCGACAATCACGAAATCAAAGATGTTCTGAATAAACACACCGTAATGCATCACAACAGCCGGGATGTCGCCCTGCGCCTCACGTAGCGTAAAGGCAAACTGTTTGAAATCGATCCCGCCAATTAATAATCCCAGCGGTGGCATGATGATATCGGCAACCAGTGACGAAACAATCTTACCGAACGCCGCACCAATAATGACACCCACTGCCAAATCGACAACATTCCCGCGCATCGCGAATTCGCGAAACTCTTTAATAATGCTCATTTTTATTCTCCCAAGCAGCTGACGATAATAAGTTTAACAAATGTTAAGGCAATTTCCATTTATGTCATGAGATAAATGTTCGAATTAACCTTGTCAAATCAGTGGATTAAAAAGGGTGCTAATAATGCACCCTTCTCAGTTACAGGAAGAAAGGGCTTGGCTGGAATAAGCGTTCGACGTCGGTAATAAACTTTTTGTCGGTCAAAAACATAATGACATGATCGCCTTGCTCGATGCGCAAATTGTCATTCGCAATCATGACGTCATTGCCACGTACCACGGCGCCAATAATTGTTCCTGGCGGCAGTTTGATTTCATCAATAACCCGGCCCACCACGCGGGAGGTGCTCTCATCCCCGTGCGCCACAGCTTCAATGGCTTCCGCCACGCCACGGCGTAAAGAGGAAACGCCTACAATATCCGCCTTACGGACGTGGCTGAGCAACGCTGATATCGTTGCCTGCTGCGGTGATATGGCGATATCTATGACGCTCCCCTGAACGAGGTCGACATAAGCGCGGCGCTGGATTAGCACCATCACCTTTTTTGCGCCCATCCGTTTAGCCAACATTGCCGACATGATATTCGCTTCATCGTCGTTGGTCACCGCAATAAAGAGATCGACCTGATCAATATGTTCTTCGGTTAACAACTCCTGATCCGACGCATCGCCAAAAAAGACGATCGTATTTTGCAGTTTTTCAGCCAGCTCTGCCGCCCGTTGCTGATCGCGTTCGATCAGCTTCACGCTGTAATCTTTTTCCAGGCGACGCGCCAGGCCTGCGCCGATATTACCGCCGCCAACAAGCATGATGCGTTTGTACGGTTTTTCCAGCCGCTGCAACTCGCTCATTACCGCGCGGATATGCTGAGAAGCCGCAATGAAGAAGACTTCATCCCCGGCTTCGACAATGGTTGATCCCTGTGGGCGGATAGGACGATCGTGACGAAAAATAGCCGCGACTCGCGTATCAATATGCGGCATGTGCTCACGCATGGTTGACAGGGCATTCCCGATCAGCGGACCGCCGTAGTAAGCCTTAACGACAGCCAGGCTGACCTTGCCTTCCGCAAAGTTAACCACCTGCAGTGCGCCGGGATATTCGATCAGCCGGTAAATGCTATCGATAACCAGTTGCTCCGGGGCAATGAGATGATCGATAGGTACGGCCTCAGAATGAAACAGTTTGTCTGCATCGCGAACGTAGTCAGGAGAGCGTATACGCGCGATACGATTCGGTGTGTTGAATAAAGAATAGGCCACCTGGCAGGCGACCATGTTTG
Source organism: Citrobacter sp. 50677481 (assembly GCF_001463265.1). Taxonomy (NCBI): domain Bacteria; kingdom Pseudomonadati; phylum Pseudomonadota; class Gammaproteobacteria; order Enterobacterales; family Enterobacteriaceae; genus Citrobacter; species Citrobacter sp. 50677481. The sequence continues at coordinate 7,847 of NZ_LNHZ01000059.1, read as the reverse complement.
TTTCATCGGAACTGGTTACAGCTACCAGCATATCGGCATCGTCAGCCCCGGCCTCACGCAGAACGCGAGGATGTGAACCGTGGCCCTGCACCACGCGCAAATCGAACTTATCCTGTAAGCTTCGCAGACGCTCCCCATTAGTATCGACCACGGTGATATCGTTGTTTTCGCCAACCAGGTTTTCTGCCAGGGTGCCGCCAACCTGCCCTGCGCCCAGAATGATTATTTTCATCAGTCGTGACCCGTTATCTCATCACTTTTTGATTAGCTTAGCGTAAAAGAAGCCATCACCTTCTTCTGCGCCAGGCAGATTTTGCCGGCCAGGTTGTTCAGGCGTACCGGTTTCGCTGAGAATGGCGTCTGCTGTGCGTTGCAGGAAAGCTTTAACCTGCAGACTGTTCTCTTCCGGCAGTACTGAACAGGTTGCGTACACCAGCGTCCCGCCTGATTTCAGATGCGGCCAGATGGCATCCAGTATTTCTGCCTGTAACTTCGCCAGTTCGGCAATGTCCCGATCCCGACGCAGCCATTTTATGTCTGGATGGCGACGGATAACGCCAGTGGCAGAGCAGGGAGCGTCCAGTAAAATACGATCAAACTGCTGCTTGCCGCACCACTGCGCCGGATAACGTCCGTCGCCTTGTTTAACGGTCGCTTTCATCCCGAGACGTTTAAGGTTGTCATAAACGCGAGAGAGCCGCAGTTCATCAACATCCACGGCCAGAACATCGGCTTCGGGGGCCGCTTCGAGGATGTGTGTGGTTTTACCGCCTGGCGCCGCGCATAAATCTAATATATGTTCGCCGTTTTGCGGCGCAAGAAAGGTGACGCAGCCCTGAGCGGAAGCGTCCTGAACGGTGACCCAACCTTCGTCGAAGCCAGGAAGCGCATGCACTGGTGAAGGCGTTTCCAGGCGTACCGCGTCAGGGTATGCCGGGTGGGTGAAGCCTGTCATGCCTGTTTCTTCCAGTCGTGCCAGCCAGGCGTCTCGTGAATGATGCGTGCGGTTTACCCGCAACCACATCGGTGGGCGCTGGTTGTTGGCCTCGACAAGAGCTTCCCATCGTTCCGGCCAGGCTTTTTGCAGGCGTTTAAGCAGCCAGGAAGGATGCAAAAAACGCGCTTCAGTGTTAGAAAACTCCGCCAGCAGCTCATCCTGCTTACGCTGGAACTGACGTAACACGCCGTTGATAAGGCCTTTCAGTTGAGGGCGCTTGATGGCGACTGCGCCCTCGACCGTTTCGGCCAGCGCGGCGTGAGGGGGAATGCGCGTATGCAGCAGTTGGTAGAATCCGACCATAATCAGGTAATGCACGGTACGCTGCTTGCCCGTCATTGGGCGAGACATGAGCTTGCTGATCAGCCACTCCAGTTGTGACAGCGTGCGCAGCACCCCAAAGCACAACTCCTGCAGCAGTGCCTTATCTTTGTCGGAAACCTTTTGTTGCATCGGCGGCAGAACATTGCTCAATGATTGTCCTTGCTCGACGACCTGTTCAATGGCTTGCGCCGCCATACTGCGTAAGTTGAGTTTCTTATTCATAACCGCAAAAATAAAAATGCCCGGCGACACCGGGCGGAGTAAGAAGTGACCGTCAGGCCAGACGGTTGCCAGGAATGAACCATTCCCGACGTGAATTTAAAAGATCCTGCGCGCTCATGGCTTTTTTTCCGGCGGGCTGCAACGAGAGCAAATTTAAAATGCCGTCGCCTGTGGCAACCTGAATGCCGTGTTTTGTCGCGTCCAGAATAGTCCCGGGCTGAGCCTGGGTGGCTGCAGCCACAACGGACGCCTGCCAGACTTTCACAGGCTGACCGTCAATTTCCAGCCAGCTCATCGGCCAGGGGTTGAACGCGCGAATGCAGCGTTCCAGTTGCGCTGCGGAAAGCGACCAGTCAATTCGGGCTTCTTCTTTGCTGAGTTTCTCAGCGTGGGTAACCAGCGCATCATCTTGAGCTTCTGGTTTTGTCCGCCCTTCGGCTAATTGTTTCAGCGTTTCGATCAAACCCTGCGGGCCCAACTCTGCCAGCTTGTCGTACAGCGTACCGCTGGTATCTTCTGCGGTAATCGGACAAGCGAGCTTGTACAGCATATCGCCCGTATCCAGACCAACGTCCATCTGCATAATGGTTACGCCTGTTTCGGCATCGCCAGCCCAAAGCGAACGTTGAATCGGCGCCGCGCCACGCCAGCGTGGGAGCAAGGAACCGTGGACGTTAATGCAACCGAGCCGCGGCATATCCAGCACCGCTTTGGGAAGAATCAGACCATACGCTACGACAACCATAACGTCTGCGTGCAGATCGGCAACCAGGTGCTGGTTTTCCTGCGGGCGTAATGAGGCGGGTTGGAATACGGGAATGCCTTTTTCTTCCGCCAGCACTTTTACCGGGCTGGGCATGAGTTTCTTGCCGCGGCCTGCCGGGCGGTCGGGCTGGGTAAACACGCCGACAACGTTGTGTCCAGAAGACAACAGCGCGTCAAGATGACGCGCTGCAAAGTCAGGTGTACCCGCAAAAATAATACGTAGTGAGTCTGACACGTTGATTCTTGTCCTTAAGCTCGTGCGTTCAGGCGGTCGAGTTTTTCAACTTTCTGACGAATACGTTGCTGCTTCAGCGGCGACAAATAATCGATAAACAGTTTACCGACTAAATGATCCATTTCGTGTTGGATACAAATAGCCAGCAGGCCGTCGGCTTCCAGCTCAAATGGTTTACCCTCGCGATCGAGCGCGCGAATTTTCACTCTTTCCGCACGTGGCACCAAAGCGCGCTGTTCCGGAATCGACAGGCACCCTTCTTCGATACCGGTCTCGCCTTCTTTTTCCAGCAGTTCCGGGTTAATGAGTACCAGGCGCTCGTCGCGGTTTTCAGAGACGTCAATCACGATTATCCGCTGATGAATATCAACCTGCGTCGCTGCCAGGCCAATACCTTCTTCTGCGTACATCGTCTCGAACATATCATCGACGATACGCTGAATGTCTGCATTCACTTCTTCAACCGGTTTTGCGACTTTGCGAAGGCGCTCGTCCGGAATATGTAACACTTGCAAAACTGACATAGTTATCCAGAGTTGTGTTCAGGAGTTGAAAAGATTATTACCTCTATTCTAGACAAATCCCCCTCTGATTGACAGCATCAGTGACCAATCGCAAAGATTGCTGAGACTGCCTGTGGCAGGGGGACAAGGATGAACCGTATAGAGATTTGGCTACGTTTGATGCGGGTGAGTGAATTGTGCGGCGACGAGATGCTGCGCATCGCACACTGGCTTATCGCACTGCCACATATTGATGCCGCGGTGCTTCGCAACGCGGGGTTTTCGCCCTCCTGGATTAAACGCTTTTTCTCGCTTTCGGATGAAGAACGAGAGAAAACGCTGCTTTGGCTTGAGGCGCCTCATCATTATTTATTACTGGCGGATGATGATCATTATCCAACCCAACTTCGTGCTATTGACGATTATCCTGGCGCCCTGTTTGTTTCCGGAAGCCTCGCCTGTCTTCATGACGAACAGCTGGCGGTGGTGGGAAGCCGTACGCCTTCCTGGTACGGAGAACGGTGGGGGCGGATGTTCTGCGAAAAGCTCGCAGGTTGGGGAATTACGATCACCAGCGGACTGGCGCGCGGCATCGATGGAATAGCGCATACTGCGGCAATCCAGGCACAGGGTAAAAGTATCGCTGTGTTGGGCAGCGGTCTCGAGGTTATCTATCCACGTAGCCATGGCTACCTGGCAGAGCGATTGCTCGACGCGGGCGGGGCGCTGGTATCCGAATTTCCGCTGGCAATGCACCCGCTCCCGCGCAATTTTCCCCGACGAAACCGTATCATCAGCAGCCTGAGCAAAGGCGTGCTGGTGGTAGAGGCAGCGCAGCGCAGCGGATCTCTGGTGACTGCACGCTGCGCGATAGAGCAAGGCAGGGAAGTGTTTGCTTTACCGGGGCCAATAGGGAACCCGGGAAGCGAAGGGCCGCATTGGCTCGTGAAGCAGGGCGCCACACTTGTGACTTCGCCAGAGGAAATCGTGGAAAATTTGCAGTATGGCTTACATTGGCTGCCAGATGAGCCTGAAAATTCACTTTATTCACCAGATCGCGAAGCTGCGGCATTGCCATTTCCCGAGCTCCTGGCTAACGTAGGAGATGAGGTAACACCTGTTGACGTCGTCGCTGAACGTGCCGGCCAACCTGTGCCAGCGGTAGTGGCTCAGCTACTCGAACTGGAGTTAGCAGGATGGATCGCAGCTGTACCCGGCGGCTATGTCCGATTGAGGAGGGCATGCCATGTTCGACGTACTAATGTATTTGTTTGAAACGTATATCCACAACGAAGCGGAATTACGTGTGGATCAGGACAAACTTGAACGGGATCTTACCGACGCCGGTTTTGATCGTGAAGACATCTACAATGCACTCCTGTGGCTGGAAAAGCTGGCTGACTATCAGGAAGGGCTTGCTGAGCCAATGCAGCTTGCTTCCGATCCTCTCTCTGTTCGTATTTATACTCCAGAAGAGTGCGATCGTCTGGATGCCAGCTGCCGGGGATTTTTGTTATTCCTCGAGCAGATTCAGGTGCTAAACCTCGAAACGCGAGAAATGGTGATTGAACGCGTACTCGCGCTGGATACCGCAGAATTCGACCTGGAAGATCTGAAATGGGTCATATTAATGGTGCTGTTTAACATTCCAGGATGTGAAAATGCCTACCAGCAAATGGAAGAATTACTCTTTGAAGTGAATGAAGGTATGCTGCATTAATCAATCTTAATCCAGCATGAGTTGTTATGGCTAAATCAGCACTGTTTGCGGTGCGTAAAAATGAGCCCTGCCCACAGTGTGGGGCTGAACTGGTTATTCGCTCCGGGAAACACGGTCCGTTTCTCGGATGCTCTCACTATCCGGAATGCGACTATATTCGTCCGCTGAAATCCACGGCGGACGGACATATTGTCAAAGTTCTGGAGGGGAAATTCTGCCCCGATTGCGGCGCCGAGCTGGTGCTACGACAGGGGCGATTTGGTATGTTTATCGGCTGCAGCAATTATCCGGAATGTGATCATACCGAGATGATTGATAAGCCAGACGAAACCGCAATAACCTGCCCTCAATGCCTGACTGGTCACCTGGTTCAGCGGCGTTCCCGTTATGGCAAAACCTTTCATTCCTGCGATCGCTATCCGGAATGCCAGTTTGTCATTAACGCCAAACCGATAGCTGGAGAGTGCCCTGAGTGTCACTATCCGCTCCTTATCGAAAAGAAAACCGCGCAAGGTGTTAAGCACTTCTGCGCCAGTAAACAATGTGGAAAGCCGGTTTCGGCGGAACAAAAAAGTGAATAATAACCTGCCAACAGACTCTATCGCCGCAGCGGTAGAGGAACTTAATAATAAAAATGTCATCGCCTATCCAACGGAAGCTGTATTTGGTGTCGGGTGCGATCCCGACAGCGAAACGGCTGTAAATCGTCTGCTGGCGCTCAAACAACGCCCGGTAGACAAAGGGCTGATTTTGATCGCCGCAAATTTTGAACAACTCAGACCATATATTGACGACAGTATGCTCACCGAAGCACAGCGTGAAGCTGTATTTGCATGTTGGCCAGGGCCGGTAACCTTTGTTTTCCCTGCGCCTGAGAGCACGCCACGCTGGCTAACAGGTCGCTTCAATTCACTGGCGGTACGTGTGACAGATCATCCGCTGGTGGTCGCCCTGTGTAAGGCGTATGGCAAACCGCTGGTATCAACCAGCGCCAACCTTAGCGGACTGCCGCCGTGTCGCACAACGGAAGATGTGCGGGCGCAATTCGGCGACGACTTCCCGATTGTGGAAGGCGAAACGGGCGGTCGTTTGAATCCTTCTGAAATTCGCGATGCATTAACGGGCGAACTGTTTCGACAGGGGTAAGAGAATGGAAACCTATGCTGTTTTCGGCCATCCGATAGCACACAGTAAGTCACCGTTTATTCATCAGCAATTTGCGCAGCAGTTGCAAATCGATCACCCGTATGGTCGCGTACTGGCGCCCGTGGATGACTTTGTTAACACGTTAAACGCTTTTTTTGCCGGGGGAGGCAAAGGGGCGAACGTCACGGTGCCTTTTAAAGAAGAGGCTTTTGCCCGTGCGGATGAATTGACGGAGCGTGCGGCGCTGGCTGGCGCAGTGAATACGATCAAACGACTTGAGGATGGTCGTCTACTCGGAGATAACACTGACGGTATCGGTTTGTTAAGCGATCTTGAACGTTTATCCTTTATTCAACCGGGGCAGCGAATTTTGCTGATCGGCGCTGGCGGGGCAGCGCGTGGGGTTCTGTTACCGTTACTTTCTCTGGATTGTGGCGTGACCATTGTCAACCGAACGGCATCCCGGGCTCAGGAACTGGCGAAGGTCTTTGCGCATACCGGTAGTGTGCAGGCGCTGGGCATGGATGAACTGGCAGACCATCACTTTGATGTGATCATCAATGCCACATCCAGCGGACTCAATGGTGAGATCCCGGCGATCCCTGCGTCGCTGATTTATCCCTCGGTCTGTTGTTACGACATGCTTTACCAGCAGGGACGGACGCCTTTTCTCTTGTGGTGTGAGCAATATGGCGCGAAACGCGTTGCCGATGGCCTGGGAATGCTGGTGGGGCAGGCTGCTCATGCCTTTTTGCTCTGGCATGGTATTTTACCCGAAATCGAACCGGTGATTGCGCGCCTCAAGCAGGAGTTGTCTGCATGAACCAGGCGATTCTGTTTCCTGACAGAGAGGAATGGCGTATGGATGAATGCGCTGTTTGCTTCCCGGCGCTGGTGAATGGCATGCAGTTAATGTGTGTCATAAAGGGGGAATCGCTGGCGAAACGCTTTGGTGGCGAAACGGCGGAGGAATGGCTGGCTCACTTTTGTGAGCACCGCTGGGATCTGGAAGAAGAGGCTGAAGCCTTGATCCAGTCCCAGCAGGAAGACGATCAGGGATGGATCTGGCTGTCCTGAGTCAGATACTCGTCTTTCCATTTCACGTAGTTGTTGGCGGAATATCGCAACGCCGTTTTCTCATCTTCCGTTAGAGGCCGGATCTGTTTAACCGGGCTTCCCAGATACAGATAGCCGCTTTGCAGACGTTTGTTTTGCGGCACCAGACTACCGGCGCCAATCATCACGTCATCTTCAATGATCGCGCCATCTAACAGAATCGAGCCCATTCCGACCAGGACGCGGTTGCCAATAATGCAGCCGTGGAGCATTACTTTATGTCCAACAGTGACATCTTCGCCCACGATCAGTGGATTACCTTCAGGGTTGGAAGGCGATTTGTGAGTGACGTGTAAGACGCTGCCATCCTGAATATTGGTGCGTGCGCCAATCTCAACGTAATTTACATCGCCACGGATCGCGACAAGCGGCCAGATCCCGACATCGTCTGCCAGACGAACATCGCCAATGATAACGCTGCTGCGATCGAGCATCACGCGTTGTCCGATCTGCGGAAAAAGATCCTTATAAGGGCGTAATACGTCAGACATGTTTACCTCAGATAAAGAGAACAGTAATGATGACTTTGGTTGCATTTCTGGCCTTGTGCAAGTGATTTAGCTATCAAAAAAGCGTCACATTGCGCAGGAATGAAACGAAAGGAGTGAAAAAGCAGCAAATGGAAAAAAAGATCGAAAAAAGGCTTGTGCAAAAAATTGGGATCCCTATAATGCGCCTCCGTTGAGACGACAAAGTGAAACGCTTCACAAGATGGTCGTCACAACGAAGAGAAAAATCCTGAAATTCAGGGTTGACTCTGAAAGAGGAAAGCGTAATATACGCCACCTCGCGACAGAGCGCTGAAGCGCGTCGCAACTG
>NZ_LNHZ01000058.1:0-71483 GCF_001463265.1 Citrobacter sp. 50677481 | reverse complement strand
CTCGCGCGCATCTGGCTTGATTATGAAGTGAATGCAGATGGCTCTGTTCTGGTAAAAACATATCACCGCGAACATCCTTCAGCGCCAGCATTTGCCAGGAATGAGCGTGCTGGATTGGCAGATGGCGAGCCGGTTGATATCCCGGCAGATCAGTTTGTCAGCGTTCGTGTAGAAATGCCAGCGAGTAGCATCTGGAATCAGAAACAGAAACAAACGGAAGAGGCTTTAAAGCAGGAACAGGGGTCTTAAAAAAACCGCCGTCCATTTTGTGTAAGAATGAGCGGCGGTTGATTGCTCAGTGTTCATGCCCGAGCAAACGCCGGGAATATTACCCGAACAAGATTTATAGGCCAACCTGGCGAACAGTCGGGAACTCTGAAACCAACCACATATCTGATTCTTCAAACATTTCCTCCAGCATGCGGTTCAGTTTTTCCCGATCGCTTTTGCTGGCATCGCTATTCAGGCCGTTTGCCTGCATCGGCTTCACCTTCACTTCGGCATCAGGGAAAATATGGTGCACCCGCTTCGTCAGCTCGGCCAGAATGATCTCTCTGGCTCCCGTCAATCCCTCAACATTACGCTTGTCATAAACCAATTCAACGAACATAGCACACCCTCTATACTGTTTGGATATACAGTATTATGACCAAAATAGATTAGCAGTCAAATGTTCAGGTCACTGATTTAAGTACAAAATTGAGTACATAAACTTTTATTTTTAATTATTATTCATAATTAAATCAGTTAGTTGGATTGAGAGTATGTTAATCGTGAAAGAGAAAGGTGGGTTGCTGCTGACCGTCATTCATAAAAAAAGTGTATTCCGTGGCTGAAAGTTGCGCGCTGCCTGAACGCAACAGAGTAGCAAAATTCGGCGGGGCGATCAGCCAGAGCTGTTGTCAGGAGGCGAAAAAAATGGCGTGAGGTAAAAATGCGGACCCCGCCTGAGTGGAAGAACGTGTCTTACGTCACATTTTCTTGCAATTAATCCCTGTTCGTTTATCAGATTTTCCGTAAAAAGGACGGCTCTTTTGTCACACCTGAGGATATGCTGTTGAAACGCCGTCTGTTTATTGCCGCTTCGTTACTCGCTACGCACCTTTCTACCGCGCTCGCGTCAAGCACTGTCGACTTCGCGCCGCAGCCACCTGCGGTAGAGGCCGCTTCATGGGTGCTGATGGACTACATCACCGGGCAAATCCTTACCGCCGGAAATGAACATCAGCAGCGCAACCCGGCGAGTCTGACCAAGCTGATGACCGGCTACGTGGTTGACCGGGCCATCGACAGCAAGCACATTTCTCCTGACGAGATGGTTACGGTTGGGCGCGACGCATGGGCCAAAGATAATCCGGTGTTTGTCGGCTCCTCGCTGATGTTTCTCAAACAAGGTGAACGCGTCTCGGTGCGCGATCTCAGCCGTGGTTTGATTGTTGATTCCGGTAATGACGCCTGCGTTGCGCTGGCGGACTATGTAGCCGGTGGGCAGCCGCAGTTCGTGGCGATGATGAACAGCTATGTCAGGAAGCTGCATTTGCAGGACACCCATTTCGAGACGGTTCACGGCCTGGATGCGCCGGGACAGCACAGCTCCGCGTACGATCTGGCCGTGCTTTCACGGGCAATCATTCACGGCGAACCTGAGTTTTATCACATGTACAGCGAGAGAAGCCTGACCTGGAACGGCATCACCCAGTACAACCGCAACGGTCTGCTGTGGGATAAATCGCTGAACGTCGACGGCCTGAAAACCGGACATACTTCTGGCGCGGGCTTTAACCTGATTGCTTCCGCGGTGGATGGCAAGCGGCGTCTTATTGCGGTCATTATGGGGGCAGAAAGCCCGAAGGGGCGCGAGGAACAGGCGCGTAAACTGCTGCATTGGGGACAGCAGAATTTCGATACGGTGCAGATCCTGCGCAGCGGTAAGCAGGTAGGCGCTGAGCGGATCTGGTATGGCGATAAAGAGAAGATTGCGCTGGGCACCGAGCAGGATTTCTGGATGGCCTTACCAAAAGCGGAAATTCCGCACATCAAAGCGAAATATGTATTGGATAAAGCGGAGCTTGAAGCGCCGCTCGCCGCCCATCAGCGGGTCGGGGAAATCGAGCTGTATGATCGCGACAAGCTGATTGCCCACTGGCCTTTGGTGACGCTGGAAGCAGTTGACAAGGGCGGCCTGTTTTCGCGACTGAGCGACTACTTCCACCATAAAGCCTGACAGGAGACTGGCAGGAGTTCGCCTCTGCTCACATAATAATCACAAATAACTTGTGGCTGTTATTTCGACTTCGTTACACTGTATATAAATACAGTGTAACAATGGAGGCAACATGAACTACGAGATCAGACAAGTCGATAAGCGAACCGTAGCGGGTTTCCACCTGGTGGGACCCTGGGAACAAACGGTGAAGCAGGGCTTTGAGCAACTGATGATGTGGGTGGACGGCAAACAGATCGTAACGGATGAATGGATCGCCGTGTATTTTGACAATCCGGACGATGTTCCCGCAGAGAAACTCCGCTGCAGTACGGTGGTGTCCGTCCCAACCGATTTCGTTATCCCGGAAAACAGCGAAGGCGTTACGCTGAGCGAAATCGAGGGCGGGCAGTACGCTACGGCGGTTGCCCGCGTAACGGACACGGATTTCGCCACGCCGTGGTATCAGTTCTTCAATAGTTTGTTGCAGGACAAAGCGTATGAGATGGCCTGCAAACCGTGCTTTGAAGTCTATCTTAACGATGGCTGCAAAGACGGCTACTGGGACATTGAGATGTATATCGCCGTACAACCTGCCGTCAAATAAGCGCGAAAACCTGGCGGACTGGCGCTAAGTGAGACTACGCTTAGCGAGATGTCCTGTCCGCTACGGTGAAATTTTCAGTGTAAAAGCAGGTACAATCCGTTTATTGTTTTTCTGACGGAGTGCATGAGTGCGTGCCGACAAGTCGCTGAGTCCCTTCGAAATCCGCCTGTATCGCCATTACCGTGTCGTGCATGGCATCCGTATTGCGCTGGCCTTTATCCTGACCTTTCTCCTCGTCCGGCTGTTTAACATTCCGGAAGGCACCTGGCCTTTGATCACGCTGGTGGTGATCATGGGGCCGATCTCCTTTTGGGGAAACGTGGTTCCCCGCGCCTTCGAGCGAATTGGCGGCACAATTCTTGGTTCGGTACTCGGGCTGGTGGCGCTGCGTCTTGAGCTGTTTTCCTTACCGCTGATGCTGTTATGGTGCGCAGCGGCGATGTTTCTCTGCGGCTGGCTGGCGCTGGGGAAAAAACCGTATCAGGCGCTGTTGATCGGCATTACGCTTGCCGTGGTGGTTGGCGCGCCAGCCGGGGATATGGAGACCGCGCTGTGGCGCGGCGGCGATGTCATTCTCGGCTCGCTTCTGGCGATGTTGTTTACCGGCATCTGGCCGCAGCGGGCCTTCATTCACTGGCGTATCCAGTTGGCGCACTGTGTGACAGCATACAACCGGGTTTATCAGGCGGCGCTGTCGCCCAATCTGCTGGAACGGCCGAGGCTGGAGAAGCACCTGCAACAGCTACTGAGCAATGTGGTGAAAATGCGCGGGCTTATCACGCCGGCCAGCAAAGAGACGCGCATTCAGAAATCGATTTTCGAAGCCATTCAGACCGTGAATCGCAATCTGGTCTGCATGCTGGAGCTGCAAATCAACGCCCTGTGGGCAACGCGCGCGAGCCACTTTGTGATGCTCAACGCCCACACGTTGCGGGAAACTCAGCAGATGACGCAGCAGGCGCTGCTGACCATCACCCACGCGCTGTTTGAAGGGAACCCGCAGCCGATCCTTGCCAATACCGAAAAACTGAATGATACCGTTAATGAACTGCGGACGCTTATCCGCCAGCATGACGAGCGCAATGTAGCGGAAACGCCGATCCACGGTTATGTGTGGTTGAGTCTGGAAACCGCACGCCAGCTGGAGCTGCTTTCACATCTTATCTGCCGGGCGCTGCGCAAATAATCAGCAGATGAGGAGAATGAACCGGGTGCTGCTTCGATTCAGCAACGAATAAGGGTATGATGAAAACAAGGACGTCGCCATTGTCATTTATGGCTACGAAAAGTAATGTAAGCCCTATAGTTTAAACGAATCCGAATCTCACATTATCAGGGGTGTAAAAATGGAAACTACCAAGCCATCTTTCCAGGACGTGCTGGAATTTGTCCGTCTGTTCCGTCGCAAAAATAAACTGCAACGTGAAATCCAGGACGTTGAGAAAAAGATCCGTGACAACCAGAAACGCGTTCTGCTGTTGGACAACCTGAGCGACTACATCAAGCCAGGTATGAGCGTTGAAGCCATTCAGGGCATCATCGCCAGCATGAAAAGCGACTATGAAGATCGCGTTGATGACTACATCATCAAAAATGCTGAAATCTCTAAAGAGCGTCGCGATATTTCTAAAAAGCTGAAAGCGATGGGCGAACTCAAAAACGGCGAAGCGAAAGCAGAGTAACGTCTTGACGCAGTGAGGATCGTCTGGTCCTCACTGACATGTCACGCCACCGCGCACCATCCGTAGCAAATGCTGTTCCGGCCAGTGTTCAGCTAATCTCTTTTTCTTCAGCAGCCACGTCACGTATTCGACGTCATGTTTATGCCTGTCGAGCATCAACCCGACTACGCTGCCGCTGTGTGCGACGTTCACGCCATACAAATCACACTCTTCCATGAGCGACAATAGCGCGTCAAAGTCGGGCTTCGGCAGCAGCGCCTGGCTGGCGATGGCGCTCAACGTTGCCGCTTCGCCCATCCGGTACGGATTTTGCTCCGCGCAGGCTTGCTGAACCTTCTCCCAGGCCCTTTTCAACGCTGGCGCGCCAGCGTCCAGCCCCGCCTGACGTGGGATACGGTGATAATCCGCCGTGCGCAGCGTCTGCGGACTTTCCAGTACGAGGAGGTCCAGTTCCGGTTGGCATTCACAACCGATGCGCACTGACGCATCGTTATGATCAAACAGGGTTAACTGGTGAAAAACGGTACTGTCGGTGGGTTCCAGCGACACGCAAAGCTGCGCAAGGGTGGTCTCGTCCAGTGCGCGCCCCAGATAGCGCGCAGTCGCTACGGCAGTGGCGGCGATGTCTGCTGTACTGCTTGCCATCCCCTTGGCGATGGGGATCGTGGAATGAATATCAATGCGAATGTCCTGACTGAGTTCGTCCGGGTATTGCCAGTGCGCAAGCAGGGTATTCACCATGGCCCGTGACAGAGGGCGCTCATCCGCCAGCGGCGAACCGGCGCTGATTTCAACGGTGCTGTACCAGTCAACAGGGCAGGAGACCAGTTTCTCGCTGCCCATAATCCAGCCCTGAATGAGTTCTCCGCACGAAGCGGGGCATTGCGCAACAGCCACATTTTCACCTTTCTGCTCTGTCATCCCCGGCGCATAGTGTCATGGCGATTGCGCTATTACCATGATTTACCGCAATGTGCGCGGCGCGCCTCAGGCGGAAACCGCCAGCGTGGACGTTTCGGCGAGGGCAATCCGCATGACGTCCTGCGCTATCATCAACTCTTCGTTGGTATTGATGACCGCGACCTTTACCAGCGCATTTTCAGCCTGAATGAATGTGGCGTTGCGCTGGTTTTTCTCCTCATCAATATTCAGACCGAGGAAGTGAAGGTTGTGACAAATCGCCGCCCGGGCGCGCGCCGAGTTTTCGCCAATACCGCCGGTAAACACCAGTGCATCCAGACCGTCCATCTGCATAATATAGCTGCCGATGGTCGCACGAATACGTTCGGCGAATAACGTGAGCGCCAGTGCCGCCCGTTGATTTCCGCTGTCGGCGGCTTGCTCAACGTCGCGGTAATCGTGGGATACGCCGGAAACGCCAAGCAGGCCGGATTCATTATTCAGCAACTGGTTAAGCTGCTGCGGCGTTTTGCCTTCCCGCTGGGCTATCCAGGGCAAAATGGACGGATCAATATCGCCGCTGCGGGTTCCCATCATCACACCGGACTGCGGGGTAAAGCCCATCGACGTATTGACCGACTTACCGCCTTTAATGGCGCAGAGGCTGCTGCCGTTGCCAAGATGACAACACACCACCCGCAGGGCGCTGAGCGGCACGCCGAGTTTCTCAGCCAGCGCGGCGCTGACATACTTGTGGCTGGTCCCGTGAAAGCCGTAGCGGCGGATACCAAACTCTTCATAGTAGCGCCACGGAAGCGGATAAATATAAGCGGATTCGTCCAGCGTTTGATGAAAGGCGGTATCAAAAACGGCTACCGCAGGTACGTTCGGTAGCAACTGGCGAAACACATTAATACCCAGCACATTGACCGGATTGTGCAGCGGCGCCAGTTCAGCCAGTCGTTCAATTTCCGCGATGGAATCAGCCGTGATCCGCACGGCGTCTTTAAAGGCTTCACCGCCGTGCGCCACGCGATGGCCTACGCCATCGATATCCTCAATGCTGCGGATCACGGCGTGGCTGATTAACATTTCCAGTAACAGGGTCACCGCGTCGCGGTGGTCGGCCACCGGCGCGGTCTGCTGCCATTTTTGCTCTTTCGCCTTCAGCGTGATCCGGGCATCGGGCATACCGATGCGTTCAATTAATCCCTGACACAACAGGTCGCCCTGCGGCATATCCAGCAACTGGAATTTGAGCGACGAACTTCCCGCGTTAATCGCCATTATTTTGTGAGACATGAAGGTTCCTTTTGATTCAGAAAGGCAAACAGTTCATCAAGTCCGCTGTTGTTTACGGCACTGGTGACAAATACCGCTTGCGCGCCCGCCTGCGTCAGCCACTGCGTGACGCGGGTGATGCGCTGCGGGCTAGCTAAATCGGCTTTAGTGAGAATGCCGATCACCGGGCGGTTCATCGGTCCGGTAAATCCGGGCGAGAAGGGTGACCATCCCGCATCGCTGTTCAACACCAGGGCGATAACGTCAGCCTCGCAGGCGCTGGCCAACAGTGCGCTGTACAGACAGCGGTTTTCCAGGTATTCCCCGGGCGTGTCGATGGTCTCTGCGGACCAGACAATAGCCTGGGTTTTCTGGTACTGAAGCGCTTCCCCTCGTAACGCCTGGGTGAGGGATGTTTTCCCGCACTGACTCGGGCCGATTAACATCATGCGTTTCATAACGTCAGGTCCGGGTGATCGGGCAGGCCGTGAAGCGCATCAGTTCGCCGAGGGTGCGCGTCACCTGTTTCAGCGCATATTCAACCGCTGAAACGTCGCCGGTTATCACGACTGCCCCGGTAAAGCGGTCAAGAAAACCAATCTCCACCGCCCCGGATTTGGTGGCGATATCGCAGGCGATAATGGATGCTTCGCTGGGTGTTATCGTGAGAATCCCGATGGCGGAAACGCCATCCTGCAATCCCAGCTTTTTAAACAGATCTTTGCCAGGGTTTGCAATCAAATGCGCCAGCGTGACCTGTTTACCCGGCACGTACTCCTGGATCATGCGTTCTGTGGTCGGCTGTCTTTCCATCATCCCTCCACCATCTGACGCCACATGGCTTCATGCGGCCGTGGGATAACCGAGCGGTAAACCAGCAGTCCTTTTTCCCCCGCGCTTTCGCTGGCTACCGTCACCGCGTTGTTCACATCAGAAACGTCGCCCGCCACCACCATGTAACATTTACCGCCGATGCCGAACGCCATATGGACGCGAACCAGCGTCACGTTTGAGGCTTTCACCGCGCGGTCAGCGGCGCTGATGCAGGCCGCGACGCTCCAGGTTTCGACAATGCCGACAGCCTGACGGCGATCGACGCTGTTGAGGCCGCTAATGGCAGGCAGCACGCTGGCATGAATGTTTGGCAACACGAGGCTGTCTACCAGCATTTCGCCTGCGAGCGATGTCCCGGTTTCGATAGCCTGCTGTACCGCTCCAACATCGCCACCGAGCATCAGCAGAAATTTACCGGGACAAATCGTTTTGCTGACCAGCAGATCCACGCTGGCGCTTTTCAGCATTGCGTCGCCGGTTTCCATTCCTTTGGCAATGCTGGTGAGTTCTAAAATACCTATGGCCTGAGACATGGTTAACCTCTTACAACGATGATGGCCTGCTCTGTGATTTCAGAGACAATACCGTCCATACTGGCGTGAATGCGGGCGCCTGGCGCGCCTTGCGGAACATCGGCAACGCACTGGCCGCGCGTTACGCGTTCGCCTTTTTGCACGCAAGGCACCGCGCTGGCGCCAATATGCTGACGGAGCAAAAGCGTGGTTTTTTCTGCGACCGGTTCGTCTTCACGTAGCGGCGCTTCCCGATACCAGGGCGTCAGCCCGAGTTTGGCGATGAGGCGTTTCACCGGCACCAGGCGATACTTCGCCATTTCATCCGCCGGATTAAGCGGGCCTTCATACCGCTGGTTTTGCGCGCGCAGTTCGCGCTTGAGCATCCGGTTAATGCGCATCGGTGAAATGCCAACCGGACAGGCCACGCTTTCGCAGACATTACATTCCGAGCAGGTCAGGGCGCTGAGCAGTAACTGCGGCGTCGCCGCCTGGTGAAAATTCACGGCGCGCACCAGCAGGTGTGGAGACAGTTCATGACCAATGAGGTGTCTCGGACAGAGATCGGTGCATAAGCGACACTGCTCGCACACGGTTCTCGCTACCGACAAGACGGTGCGCTCGTCCTGCATACGACGCTGAATCAGCGGATGGGTTTTCGGCAAAACCAGCAGGCCGCCAGTGGTTTTGGTTACCGGCGTGTCCAGCGAGGTCAGCAGGCCGCCCATCATCGGCCCGCCATTAATAAAACCCGGGTCGTCAATTGTGGCGCCGCCCGCCAGCGCCAGTACGTCGCGCAGCGACATGCCGATGGGGACGGTCAGCGTTTGCGGATGGGCCACTGCGCCGTTAACGGTGAGCGTGCGGCGCGTCACCGGGTACTGCTGTTCTACCGCACGGGCAATATTCAACACGGTCTGAACGTTATTAACCACCACCCCGACGCTGACGGGCAGCGCCGCCGGAGGCACGCGTCGACCCGTCGCCATCCAGATGGTCAGCACCTCATCCCCTGCCGGATAAACGTCCGGCAATATGTGTAAACGCATCGCCGGAGGTAAAAGCGGGCGTAGCGCCGCAATAGCAGGCTGGTACTTCTCTTTCAGGGCGATAATTCCTTCCCGCGCGCCCGTCGCTTTCATCGCGTACTGCACCCCGCGCACCAGACGAGCCGCCTGCTGCGCCATTAACTGCTGGTCAACTTTCAGCATCGGTTCGCATTCCGCGGCGTTCACCAGGAAAATTTCTACCTGCGCCTGCAGCTTAACGTGCGTTGGAAAGCCCGCGCCGCCTGCGCCAACGATTCCCGCTGCGCGCACGCGTTCGCGAACAGTATGCGCATCCACTTCATTCATCTCAGCCATCTGCGCGGTGTTCATAGCATCTCCTCAAGCAGTGCCTGAATGGCGCGGGCATCGGCTGCTTTCGGGTTTGTTTTCAGCGTGACGTCTGCCAGCGCGGCCTGCACCATTGCCGGGATCCGCCGGGCCCAGTTCTGTTTCTCTTCTTTCAGCGCATCGGCGAGAGAAGGGATCGCGCACGCTTTTTTTAACTGCTCAATGTGCTGCGTCAGCGCATTGATGCAGGCGGCGTCATTGGCGCTGTCCGGACAGAGATGGCAGGCTCTGGCAAAGCGCGCGTAGCGTTTCGCCGCGCGCGGATCGTGGGCGTTAAACCGGATGACTGCGGTAAGCAGGAGCGCATTCGCTAATCCATGCGGCAGGTGGAACTGCCCGCCCAACTGATGTGCGATGGCGTGGTTAAGGCCCAGTCCCGCCTGGCTAAAGGCCATGCCGGCAAGCGTTGAGGCGTTATGCATTTTGCCGCGCGTGGCAAGGCAGTCCCCTTTACGCACCGCGACCGGCAGATACTGGAAAACGCTCTGCGCCGCTTTTTCGGCCAGCGCATCGGTGAAGTCGCTGGCACGCGTTGAAACATAGGCTTCCAGCGCGTGGGTCAGGACATCCATGCCGGTATTGGCGGTAATTGCTGGCGGTACGCTGACCACCAGTACCGGGTCGAGGATCGCCATATCCGGATAGAGCGCATTGTCAAACAGCGGATACTTAATGCCCTTGTCCGGATCGCTGATCACGCAGGCGCTGGTCACTTCCGAACCGGTGCCGCTGGTGGTCGGGATCGCCACGCAGGTTTCTATTTCGATGTCGAACTGACGGCTGAACCAGACAATGGCCTTGGCAGCATCCAGCGCCGAGCCGCCGCCGAAACCAATCACAATGTCTGGACGCAACAACTGCATATGGGCGATGCCCTGCGCCACGGTGGCGATGGTGGGATCGGGAGTGATCTCACTGAACACGCTAATACGGTTGCTCGCCGGTATCGCGTCGCGCAGAGCTTCAATCAGCGGCGAACGCGCCAGAAAACCGTCACAGATAATCCAGATGTGCTTATGGGTAAATCGACCGAGCACCTTCAGGCTTCCCGGCCCGCTGTACAAACGCGTTTGCAGCGAAAAGGTTTTCATCACCACCTCATTAGCGGATTGAGAAGCCATTGGTGAGTACGCACCGACGGGAACGAGCGAAGGTGCGCGCCGAAGTCGTGCCTTCGCCGGTTGGCGTGGCAATCGTGAAGGTGGTGAACCCTTCGCCACCGACGCCAATCCCCGCGTAGGACGGGCCATTTTTCACGAAAATGGAGGTCTGCAGCGTCCGCGCGGCGAGATTCAGTCGCGACACGTTTTGCGAGTGCATAATGGCGGTGTGGTGCAGTCCTTCTTCCACTTTCAGAGCCAGCGATAATGCGGCGTCAAAATCCTTAACCTTTACGATCGGCAGCATCGGCATCAATTGTTCGCAGGTGACCCAACTGTCATCCGCGCTAACGACGCCTGTCAGCAGTCGCGGCGCTTTAGCAGGAACGGCGATACCGGCGGCTTCCAGCATCGCCGACGGGCTCTTGCCGACCAGTTTTTTATTGGCGACGCCTTCCGGCAGGCAGACCGCGCGCAGTTTTTCGATTTCTGACGGACTGAGCAGCAGCGCGCCAAAGCTCTGCATCTGCTGAATAAGCTGTTCAGCGACCGACTCAACCACGATCAGGCTTTTCTCGGCAATGCAGGGAAGGTTGTAGTCAAACGAGGCGCCGTTGATGATATCTTCCGCGGCTTTAACAATATCCGCGGTTTCATCCACGATGCACGGCGGGTTGCCCGCACCGGCGCCGATGACTTTTTTCCCGCTCTTCATGCCCATTGCCACAATGCCAGGACCGCCGGTGATCGCCAGGACGGCGATCTTAGGGTGCGCCATCATTTGCTGAGTGGCTTCAAAGGTCGGTTCGGCAACGGTAACCACCAGGTTGCGAATGCCGCAGCTGCGAAACACGATCTCTTCAATCATGGCGATCAGCTTCAACGATACGGTTTTTGCGCCGGGATGTGGGCTGAAGTAGACGCTGTTGCCCGCCGCCAGCATACTGATGCTGTTGTTGATAATAGTTTCAGTTGGATTCGTGCTTGGGGCGACGGAACCGATCACGCCAAATGGCGAGTATTCGAACAGCACCATGCCGCCGTCGCCAGTGAGCGCGGTGGTAGTGAGATCTTCGATCCCCGGCGTATTTTCCAGCGCCGCTTTGTTTTTAAGGAATTTATCTTCTTTATTACCCATCCCCGTCTCTGCGGCGCTTTCTGCCGCCAGGTCCGCAAGATGAGGCGTAAGCTCTTCCCGTATCGTGCTGATAATGGCGCTGCGCGTTTTCAGCGGAGACTGCTGATAACGTAAAAAGGCCTGGTGGGCGGCGTCGATGGCTTCACCCACGGACTGAAAAATACCGTTGCCCTTTATGTCGGTTTTCGCAGGCGTCAGTTGTTCAGTCAAAATGGTCCGGATGAGGGTTTCCAGTTCAGAAGTATTCATTGATGTGTTCTCACGTTAATTGCCGCAATTGCAGCCTGTGCAATGTCCATGTCCTGTTCAACGCTGCCACCGCTGATCCCAAGACCCCCAATAAGTTTTCCGTCACGCCATAGCGGAAAACCGCCGCCAAAGGTGACCACTTTTCCCTGCATATGCGTTTCCAGTCCGTAAAGCGGCGCGCCGGGCTGGACTGCGGCGGCAAGCGCGTGCGTTGCGCTTTTCATCGCGACCGCTGTCCAGGCCTTTTTCGGCGCCAGTTCATTGCTCACCAGCAATGCATCCGGCATCCGCCACGTCACGGTTTCGGTCCCGTTGGCATCGACTATGCTAATCACCACCGGGACGTTGATTTCTTCTGCCCGCGCCACGGCGGCGCGGGTTAACTGATGAAGATCGCCAAACGAAAGCGACATAACATGTTCCTTTTGGGCAGGCGGCTGAGCCGACGCCAGATAGCGCTTCGTCACCTCCTGGATAATTTTTGTCTGATGCGCGTCGTGATCTTCGGCGCGGGCCAGCGCGTATAAACAATCCGACAGGCGATTGATGTAGCGCATCAGCACGTGCCTGACGGTGAATGCTGCGGAAAGCTCAACCAGACGACGTTCCGCCCGGCGCGCCAGCGTGCGCGCGAAGTGAAGTCGGCTGGCGGCTTCGCAACGGCCGGGCAAAATAAAACTGTGCAGCGGCGCGACACGTCCCATCGCGGTGTCGATGGCGGCTTCCAGCGCGGCGATTTCTTCCGTGCTGATGTAGCGCTGCTGCGCAGGCGGTTCATCACTTTCGCTCGCCAGCTCCGCGCTGAACCAGAATATTTGTTGCTGGATTGCCTCCAGCAGGGCGCGGTGCTGTACGCTCTGGCTGGCGCAAATGCACAGGCTGAGCGCGGCGTTAAGCTCGTCTAAGGTGCCGTATGCCTCCACGCGCGGGTGTGTTTTACTGACACGTTGCCCGGTAAACAGCGCGGTAGTGCCTGCGTCGCCAGTACGGGTATAAATCGCCATGCCGTCTCCTTAACGCGAAAGCGTGTCGACAATGCCGACGACGGCGAGGTCAATGGCCTCGTTCGGGCCGGAAAACACATGTCTGGCGCTGGAGCCGCTGCTCAGCAGCACCAGTTCGCCAACCCCTGCGCCAACGGAGTCAACGGCAACTTCATCTCCCGCCGTTGGATTCGCAGGCAGTTCGCCGTCGGCGCTTACCCGGCGCACCAGCAGAAGTTTTTTCCCGACCAGGGAAGGCGATTTTTGCGTGGATACCACCGCGCCTGTTACGCGTGCCAGATGCATGGTTCACTCCTGCTTAATGAATTGGATGTTGCGAGAGCTCGCGGCATCGCGAGCCAGCGCGGTGACAACACATTTTCGACACAGCACGAATACGCCACCGGAGAAGCGGACGACATCGGCATAGCTGACCAGCCGGGCCGGATGCAGCACGATGCGCACACCTTGCTCGTCACAGAACGTCAGCGGTAATCGGGCGAGTTTTTTCACCGGCAGGGCAGGCAATAGCGCCCGGCGTAGCGAGAGTCGCACCTGCAGACCAAACGCCAGCGCGTCGTGAAGGATGACGGCTGCGCTATCCGTTGCGTCGTTTTCGGCAATCTTCTCCAACAGGGGCAGGTCGACCTGCAAAACGTGCAGAGAGGAATACCGGGAAAACAGCGTTCGGGAAGGCGTTTCCTGCAGTTGCGCGACGCTCAACGTCAGCGCGCTTTCGGCACGACGCTGCAGGCGGGTGACCACCTCCTCGACGATTCGCTGCAACAGCTCGCCGTTCATCGCGGCGTAACCAGCGTGGCGAACGCGTTGGGGCTGTCGGCCCCGGCGGCGTTGGCTTCGTCGGTATCGATATGCATTTCCAGACGCATATCGGGCGACACGCGAATCGCGACGTTATCGAAAATGAGCCGACGCTCACTGCCTTCGATCGCCACGCAGACGTTGTCGCCATGCGCGACGCGCAGGATCAGCGCATCCAGCGGCGACATGTGAATATGACGCTGGGCGACAATAACGCCGGCAGCGAGCTCAATCTCGGCGAAGGGGCTCACAAGGCGGATACCCGGAGTGTCGTTGAGGTTTCCGGACATCCGCAGTGGTGCGGCGATCCCCAGCGTTCTTGCGTCTGTTCGCGATATTTCAACCTGACTGGTGCGGCGAAGTGGTCCCAGCAGACGCACATTCTTAATCTGACCTTTGGGACCCACCAGCGTGACGGTCTGTTCGGCGGCGTACTGCCCCGGTTGCAGCAGCGCTTTCTTCTCGCTTATCGGCTGTCCCGGAAAAAGACGGGCATAGTCTTCGGCGCTCAGATGAATATGACGATTAGACACGCCCAACGGAATTGGGCGCTCCCGCATCTCATCCAGCACTTTGCTGACCGTCGTCTCCAGAAGGTGTTTATCCATTACGCTTAACCTCGTTTACCTGAATGCAGGCAGAGCGACCGGGGTTCGCCTTTCTGACGCGGACAGGCCGGGTCGAGGCACAAATTGCAACTGATGATTCCGTCGTCAGATGCGGTTACCGGTGCAGACTCTTCTGCAACAACGTCAGTTTCGGGTTCCTCGATGATCGCTGGCGCGGGGGCAGGTGCGGCTACCGTCGCACGAGCAAGAATGCCCTCGCCAGGTCTGGCGATAACTTTGTGCGCCACCAGACCATCGCGCTGTTCGGCAAAGCTGGCACCGGTGATAATGGCGGACTGAACCGAGGCCACATCACCGGTGATTTTGATCACCGTCCAGCCTGAACCGTTGGTTTTCTCAAGGCCAACCAGCGTGATGGAAGCGGCTTTCGCCATGACATCCGCGCAACTGATGGCTAATGCCAGACCACTAACTTCAAGTAATCCCAGTGATTGCTTCACGCTGTGCTCCTTTTCGGCAGTGCTTAGGCAGACTTCGGTAAAATGGCCTCAACGTCGCTGTGCGGACGCGGGATAACGTGGCAGGATTTGACCTCGCCGACGGCGCTTGCTGCTGCGCTGCCTGCGTCAACCGCCGCTTTAACCGCGCCAACGTCGCCGCGCACCATGACAGTCACGAGGCCGGAGCCGATTTTCTCGTAGCCGACCAGTTGTACGTTGGCGGATTTCACCATCGCATCTGCGGCTTCAATGGCGCCGACCAACCCTTTTGTTTCAACCAGCCCTAATGCGTTATTCATACTGCGATTCTCCTGTGGATTAAGCATTGAGATCCCGGAAAGGGATCCCTTTGACTAACCTTGCCGCGTTGTTTCCAGTACTTCGCCGGTCAAGGCTGTTTTGGCGATACGTCAGCGTAAACAGCGGCGCTGAAGTGGGTAAATTCTTGTAATGCACCACCAGTTTTTCCCGGTCGCAGGCGATGCCGACGAGCAGTGGCGACAGGCGTGCCGCCTGCCAGGCGCTGTGGACGACGTCTCCGACACTCTGGGGCTGAATGACAAACGGAATGCCTTCTTCTTCAATACCGAGCAGCACCTCTTGCCAGACGGTAAGACAGTCGCCGATGGGGGCGATCACAATGGCTGGCGTGCTGATGTTACTGTCCACGGGCGAACTCCTTATGCCAGGAAAGGATCAGGCCCGTGGCGACGGCATTTCGCGGACCTTCAGTTCCGCGAATGTTGCCGCGCCCGGCGACTAACCGGTAATGCGCCAGCGCATCAGTCACCAGTTGCGGTACCTCGAAGTCCAGAGACGATCCGCCCACCAGCACCACAAATGGAATATCGCGAATGTTGCCGGTAGGGCTGACCTGACGCAGCGCGCGAAGGGCATTGGTGACAAAAACACGCTCTTTAGCGCTGCGGCGAATCGCACGCACTTTTTCCAGGGCCAGTTCACCCGGCAGCGGCACCAGTTCGTCGGGTTTGACAACGCAAACGCGGGCAAACACGGCTGGAGGGAGCGGGGAAGGGAAGAACTGGACGCTGCCATCTTCGTGACGCAGATGGAACAGGCTTTCCACTTTCGCCAGCGGATATTTTTTGATCTCTTCCGCCAGGTAACGGTCTTCGAGTCCAAGCTCCCTGGCAATGATCATCGTCACCATATCGCCTGCGCCGGCGAGGTGGGTGGCGATAATTTCCCCTTTCGGATTAATGATCGAAGCGTCGGTAGATCCCGCGCCTAAATCGAGAATGGCCAGCGGACGAGTGGTGCCTGGCGTGGTTAACGCGCCAAGAATGGCGGCTTCGGCTTCTGCGCCGCCAACCTGCACGTCAACGTTCAGCTTTCCTTTGATCTCCCGGGCGATCATCGCCATTTGCAGACGGTCGGATTTCACCATAGAGGCAATGCCAACGGCCTGTTCCAGCGAAAACTCGCCGGCCAGTCCGCCCGTGACGCTAACCGGCACGGAGGTGTCGACGGCGAGCAAATCCTGAATGAAAATTTCGTTGCTGGGTTTGTTGGTCAGTTCCGCCATGGTCTGGCGAACGTGTTCAAGCATACCGCCAATATTGGTGCCAGCTTCACCGGTGACGTTATCCAGTTTCGGGCAGTCGCCAACCGCTTTCATAATGGCGTCAGCCCCTGCGGCGACGTCAACGCGCACTGTACGGCCTTGCGCATGCAGCTCAATATTCCCGGCGGGAATGGCGCGTGCCTTCACGTCTCCCGAGGGGGTTTTAACGACGACGGCGGAGCGGTTGCCAATCAGGGCGCGCGCCATCGGTACAATGTTTTTCGTTTCGTCCGCGTTCAGGTTGAAGACGGTGGCAATGCCGTACGGGTTAGACAGGGTTTCGATGACTTTGCCCGGTACGGCGACTTCGATAGCCGCCAGCATGCCGAGTGGAATTCGGTCGATGTACAGCACTTCGTCAACGATAGGCAGCGGTTTTTCCAGTCGGTTACTGACCAGTACGCCATCATCCTGCTGCAAAATGACGCCGGTTAACTGATAGCCCGCGCGAACAGCGGCGTTGATCATGGTGGCGACATCGGCGAAGTCGAATGCCGACGATACCACCAGAATGTAAGGTGCATCTGCCGCGCGTGTCAGAAGCTCTTCCGGCGTGATAGTCATGCCCACCCCCAGACCAACGCCGCCTGGCGTCTTGGGGTTATGACCGATCATAGTGGACTCGGTGATGATGGTTTCCGTAATGGTTTCCATCGCCACATCGCCAATCACAGGCGTGGCTTCGTTTATGCGAATGAGCGAAATATCGCTGACAGTGATGCCGGCGTTTTTGGCCGCAAGCGTAAGCGCCTCCTGAATGCCAAACACATTACGTAATGTGCCTTTTATTCCGGTGGTTTCCGCCAGCGCGCTGCCGGTAATGGTCAGCGTGCCAGTATCATCGAGGGTCGCCAGAGCGACTTCTGTTGATGAGTTGCCGATATCAATGCCAGCTATATATCGCATCGCGTTTCCTTAACGTTAATCGTCGCCTTTCAGTTTTTTACGCTCGACGTACAGCGTCGCGGCCTCGCGCACAAAGGCGGCGCAGATCTTCGCCTGATAGCGGTTTTCGAGATCGTCCGCGATGGCCATCAGCTCATCTTTCGTTGAGCGGTAAGGACGCAGTGCGTTGTAAATCTCAAGAATGCGATCGTCAGGTACGGCGGTCAGTTCGGCAGCGCGTTCAAAGTTCATCGCCAGGCGGTCGCGTCCGGCATCCTGGGCGATAGCGGCCTGAATACGCAGCGTTTCCGGTGTGATACGCATATCCTGGGCGGTGACTTTATTGCTGAGCACGTTTTCCAGGGTGAAATCATCCAGCGTTTTATTGGTGGCCGTTTTCACCCATTCCGGATGTTTGTTCGCCAGCGGGTAATCGGTCACTTTAACGGTCTGAGTTGAACGGCTTACCGCCGCAGCCGCCGGGGCAGGCGCGTCGCCCTGCAGGCTGTTCATGCGGCTCAACACGTCCCGAACCATCGATTCAATTGCATCGGTATTCATAAAGGGATCCTTATTAAAGCGCCACGCGCAGTTCCTGCGGGTTTTTGCCTGTTACGACGTACTTCGTCTCTTTAATATGCAGAATGGCCGACTTCGCCTGATACTTCGGACGCGCCATCTGGTCGTTCAGCGTCGGCACCGGTTGCGGCGATTCACGCTTGGCATAGCGCGCGGCGTTTTTACCGATCTGCCGGTAGGTCGCCAGCGTCAACAGCGGCGCCTGCGGGAACAGCTCCAGGTTAGAAAGCGGCGGCAACCCCTGCTGGTGGATCACGGTGGTGCCTTTCGACTGAATGCCGATAGAGATACCGGAGCCACTCAGTCGGTTGCCTTCGACCGCGACAAACGCCACGTCGGAGGATTTAAAGCAGCGAATCACGCGCGCTTTGATGCCTTCTTCTTCAATGCCGGCAATCACTTCGCGCAGGATGCTCTTATGCGGCAAGCCAACAATGTTGACTGTCTGAGAGAGACCGAACGCCGGACCGACCGCAATGACCACTTCGTCCTGTTGCGTGCCCTGTTTCGCCTCGCCGATTTCGGTCAGAAAGCTGTCTCCTGTTGGAGCGGCAGAAGCGGCAGCGCTACCCGGCGCGCGAAAGGAGACCGGCTTATCGCTGGTCTGCATTTCAGACAGCACGTCTTCGATAATCTGGCGCAGCAGTTTTTCATTGATTTCCATTGTTCACCCCTTAGCCAAGCTCGTTGGGATCAAGTGCGCCAGGGATGTTTTTAATCTCTTCCCAGCGTTCGCCCTGCAGGCGATAACCTGTTGCCGGACCGGCATAATCGTTGACGTCATTGACCGCAGAGAGCACTTGTCCGTCGCCGACGATGATGGCGGAGGTGTGCAGATAGTCCCCGGTTAACTTCGCTTTCTGGATGTTAAGCATGTCCTGCGCCACGTCGGTAAAGCCGCCCTGAGCCAGCGCTTTTACGACTTCCAGACCATTTCGGTTCTTATTGATGATCTCCTGAGCGAACTTAATGTCTTCAACGATGTTACGTTCCGGCATATCCTTCGAGCCGTGCGCGTAGGTGGCGGCTTCCACTTCTTCATCGGTGATCGGCGGCAGGCCCATCCCGGAGAATACTGCCTGCAGCGCGCGCGCCGCTTTGTTACGAATGGCGATAACGTCTTCTTCGCGGACCGGACGCAGGCCGCCGTCGACCTTCAGGTCACGTTGAATAACGTTGTAGTCATCGAAGTCCTCTGCGTCTTCGTTGGAGCCGGCAAACATGTTGTCGTAGTTCGGCACCGCGGAATAACCGGACGAGATAAAGTCCGTTCCCGGCAGAAACTGCATCAGCAGGCGGGCGGTCCGGCGCATATCGGAGTGGGTAAAGGTCTGGTCATTACTGGAGGCGCATTCCAGATCCAGTGACGAACAGATCAGGTTTTCAGCCAGTACCGCACGGATCCCGGAAGGAACGGCGGACGGAACGCCGATGCAACTCACCGAACCGTTTTGCAGTCCCTGAACGCCAGCCGCTTTGGTGATGTAAATGCAGCGCGCTTCGAGGTAAAGCATGGATTTCCCTTCCGCGTAGCCCATCTGCACTTCTGAGCCGGAACCGGAGGTGAAGCGCATTTTCAGTCCGCGAGAGGCATAAGAGGACGCGAGAAACCCTTTCGACCACGGCGTATCGTCACCGTCGGTAAATACCGGTTCGGTACCATAAACAGAGATGGTTTCGGCGTAGCAGGTGTGGCCCAGCATACCGAGCTTTAACTCTGTGGCTTCTTCCAGTGAACACTGGGTGAGAACCCCAGGACGCCCCACCTGCGAACCTACGAGCAGAGCGATAGCGTTGAACGGCGCATAGCGCGCGACGGCAACGGTGGTTTCCTGTTCGTCAAAACCGCGCCATGCCCCTTCGGCGGCGTCAGCGGCGATCTGTACCGGGTTATCTTTAACGTTGGTGACGTGGGCCTGCTGAGACGGCGTGCGACGGGCGCGCATTTTCTGCATTGCCATCATCATCTCAACCACGTTCATGTGGGAGACCACTTCGACAATTTTCGCTGGGGTCATTGCGGTGGTGAGCGGCACAATATCGCTGCGCTTCACGTTTGGATCGCACAGCATATTGGCGAGCTTGACGGAGTCCATCGCCATCACCTCTTCCGCGCGCGCCAGGTTAATGCCGTAGCGGGCAATGAAGTGGTCGATCAGGTCAAACTCGCTGACGGATTTGCCATCCAGTTCGGTTACCGCGCCGTTAACGATTTTAATCGAGGGTTTCGGATCGTTCGGGCTTTCCATCGCAATGAAGCCTTCTTCGATCCACTCCTTAACGAACCCGTCCTGGTTAACAGGGCGTTTCGCCAGTGCTTCAAATCTTTTCGATCTCATGAATGAGCCTCACGGATATCAGATATAGGACGGGCGATCGTTTTTCGGTTCGCTACCGAGTGTCGCCAGCACGGTTTTGCCGATTTCACGCGCGGAGATAACCGCCTGACGCACCGCGCCGGAGTCGCCGGAAATCACCAGAATCGCTTCGTTACTGAAGCTGGTGCCATGCGCTGGCGAGCTGTACGCGACAACGTCGACATTGGCGGATTTCAGAGCGGTATCCGCCATCAGCACGCCGACCGATGCCGGCGCGCCGACAATCACGCCGCAGGCGCGGCCAACAGGAGCGCCGAAGGCTTTTTCCAGCGCATAGCTGGCGCGGGCGGTATATTGAAGCTCGATGTGCCCGGCCTCGTTGCCATAGACATCGCCAAAAGTGCGGTCGAGTTCTTTTAATGCGACTTCGATCCCCCGCTTGACGTCAGAAACGTCATTCCCGCCCAAAATGATCAGCGAACCGTGACCGGCGCCGCCTTTGGTGTCGCGCGGCAGTTCAATGCTGACCACTTCGGTGTTGGTGGCTTTTACCGCTTCGTCTGCCGCCATAATGTGCGGACCCGCGCCGGTACGCGCCCCCAGAATGCCGATAGAGCGATAGCGCTTTTCAAGCTTCATTGCTTCAAGTAGAGCGCTGTCGACGTTAGCGATAACCAGACCGACGGTGTCGCCAATCGCGGTGCCTACAAATTCCGTTAAACTGCAGCTTTTCTCTGCCATAGCCGTCTCTCGTTTTGGATGGGGTGTATCAGGGGTACCCGTTTGCGCAGGCGTCGCCACACGGGCGATTACCTGTGCCATGATCTGTTCAACCAGTTCATTGCTGCTCATGGGTTAATTCCCTTCGGTAAGATTTTTTCAACATCGGTATGCGGGCGCGGAATCACGTGTACGGCTTTCACTTCTCCCACGTTGCCTGCCGCGGCAGCACCGGCATCGGTCGCCGCTTTTACGGCGCCGACGTCACCGCGAACGATGACGGTTACCAGGCCTGAGCCAATTTTTTCGTAGCCGACCAGCATGACATTGGCCGATTTCACCATGGCGTCTGCGGCCTCTATGGCGGCAGTCAAGCCTTTGGTTTCTACCATTCCTAATGCTTCTTGTTGCATAAAGACCTCGCGTGGGTTGTCCCGATATTCATGACTATAAAAAGAAGCGAGGAAAAAGAATGGCTGACTTGACAGTATGCGTGGAAAAATAGTTGGCGCTGAATGTGATTAATTTGGTGTGAATTGTTTTATGTGACTGTTTTTAAATGGTGTTGATATTTTTATGAATAGTAAAAATTGGTTTTTGTGATTCCATTTTTACATTTTCAGGCGTGACATAAATAATTTATTTTGTTATGGGCGGGAAAGGGAAGTGTGACCTTTATAGAAAAAAGGAAACCTGCAAATAACGAATTTTTATTATCTTTAAGTTTGCGGTTTAAATGCCTGACTGCGTGGTTAATGCCTGTTTGTGAATAATGCAATGGCAAAAATTTGTTATCTCAACACGATTTTTCAGAGCCCCGGCAGGTTCAGTTTGCCAACAATTTTCAGCCAGCCGTTTTTATAGTAAGTGTCGTTGTACTCTACGGCCAGCAAGGGTCCGCTGGTCAGACACGAACGCTTCTAAGAAGGTGTCACAATGAATGATTCACTGAAAGCGCAATGTATTGCCGAGTTTTTGGGCACCGGGCTGTTTCTGTTTTTTGGCATCGGCTGTCTTAGCGCTCTGAAAGTCGCTGGCGCCAGCCTCGGTCTCTGGGAAATTTGCATCATTTGGGGTCTGGGTATTTCCCTGGCGGTGTACCTGACAGCGGGGATCTCCGGGGCGCATCTCAACCCGGCGATTACCGTCGCGCTCTGGCTTTTTGCCTGTTTTCCGGGGCGCAAAGTGTTGCCTTACACCGTTGCCCAGGTGGCAGGGGCGTTTGGCGGCGCAGTATTGGCCTATCTGCTGTATGGCAGTTTGTTCACCGAGTATGAAACCGCCCACAACATGGTGCGCGGTAGCGTCGACAGTCTGTACCTGGCCAGTATTTTCAGTACTTATCCGGCGGCTGCGCTGAACGTGTGGCAGGCGGCTGGCGTCGAAGTGGTTATCACCTCGATTCTGATGGGACTGATTATGGCGTTGACGGACGACGGCAACGGTGTGCCAAAAGGGCCGTTGGCGCCGCTGCTTATCGGGATCCTGGTTGCCGTTATCGGCGCGTCCACCGGGCCGTTGACTGGCTTTGCGATGAATCCAGCCCGTGATTTTGGCCCTAAGCTGTTCACCTGGATGGCTGGCTGGGGGGATATTGCGATGACCGGCGGGCGGGATATTCCTTACTTTATTGTGCCGATTATTGCACCGGTGATTGGCGCATGCGGCGGCGCAGCCATTTATCGCTTTTTCATTGGCAAAAATTTGCCCTGCAATGCCTGTAAAATTGAGGAAACGAACGCCTCTTCCTGAGCAGCAAGGTTATTATCACGAAATCAATAACGATTTCGTGATCTGCTTTCCCGAACTGACTAAAAAGTCTCCCCAGCCCGGGAGACTTTTGTTATTGTCATTTGGCTTTCAGTCATTAACTAAGGACAGCCGATGACAAAAAGTAAATGTAAAAAATATGTTTTAATTACAACAATGGATTAACTGAGGGATTTTATCATGATTTCTGCGAGTACCCTGAACTCAGAACTCATTAATAAAATCGCACAGGATTTTGCGCAAGCCACAAGCCTGGCCGTTGTGGTTGTCAATATTCACGGTGATGAGATTTCTGAGCTATTTAATTTCACGCCTTTTTGTCAGCTGATGCGTCAACATCCTCAGCACAGCACCCGCTGCCGGATGAGCGATCGCTGCGGAGGGCTGGAAGCCTCGAAATCGGATCAGCCCTGTATCTACCGTTGCCATGCCGGGTTAACCGATTTTTCTATCCCCCTGGTTATCGCCGGGCATCTGGTTGGGTTCGTATTGTGTGGTCAGGTGCGTCTGCGTAACGATGAGGGGGTTGATTTGGTCGATATTCTCAACGTTGACGACCGCTGGCAGGCCGACCCGGAACTGCTCAATGAATTTCGCAACGTCCCGGAAATGGACTACTCGCGAGTGATGGCATCTGCGGATTTGTTGAAGCTAATTGTTGAAAACTGCCTGAAAAAACAGCTGAATTTTGTGGTAATCAAAGACAGCGAACAGAGCGCGGAACCGTCGCGTCCGGCGCGTGCGCCCAGCCCGCATGACAGCAAAATGAAAAAAGCGCTGCGCTATATTGATGCCCATTTGTCCGACGATTTACGCCTTGAAGACGTGGCATCACACGTCTACCTCAGCCCGTACTATTTCAGCAAGTTGTTCAAAAAATATCAGGGGATCGGCTTTAACGCATGGGTGAATCAACAGCGTATGGCCAGCGCGCGGGAACTGCTTTGCCACAGTGACTGGAGCATTGCCAGTATTGCCCGCAATTTAGGTTTTTCTCAAACCAGTTATTTCTGCAAAGTATTTCGTCAGACTTATCAGGTGACGCCGCAGGCATATCGGCAGCAGGCCGCAGAAAATTTACCGGTAGAATCGGCGTAAATAGCAATATTTTGCTATTGCCGATTTTTGGTATTTCCCGTGAGCGCGCCATTATTCGCGGTTTATTTTATTTGGCGCAGCAATAAATTGTCATAGCGCAATAAAATATCAAAATTTGCAGCGTAAACTTCGCCAGTTTTTATTTTTGTGATGAGATACAGTTTCATTGTGAAGGGTTTTCATTATTCTTCTGCGTGTCTTTTCAGAAAGAAGCGTGTTAATCCGGCATTGTTTTGCCGTTGAGGGTTCCAATACCCGCGCGAAAAAGAATGCGTTAAAAAAGAGTTTAAGATGATGAGCAGATGCCAGTCTGTTCATCATTGACGCCGACAGGTTAGACACATTTGTGTCAGGGAAGGGGGTGAAAATCCCCCGCAGCCCCCGCTGCTGTGATGCTGACGACCCCGTAAAGACCACTGATCGCAAGATTGGGAAGGACGGGAGAGGATGACGCTAAGCCAGAAGACCTGCCTGTCGGATACATTCAACAACTTCGGTGGGAAGTGGGTTGCTTTAAAACAGACAGTCGAAAGACTGGATGTCAGTACATCCCTACCACCCTGAACAGGATCAGGGTCATGGCGGCACAGCAGTATGCGTTTGTTCTGGCAGGTACCGGGAGTGGCTGTGGAAAAACCACAGTTACGTTGGGTCTGCTTAGCGCGCTAAAACAACGAGGGCTTCGCGTCCAGCCCTGTAAAGTCGGCCCTGACTATCTGGATACCGCCTGGCATACGGCGGTCTGCGGTACACCTTCCCGTAATCTCGACAGCTTTATGCTTCCCGAACCCGTCCTCAATGCGCTGTTTTGCGAGCAGATGCAGGAGGCGGATATCACCGTTATCGAAGGAGTGATGGGACTCTACGACGGATACGGCACCGATCCCGGCTATTGCAGTACCGCGGCGATGGCGAAACAGCTGGGGTGTCCGGTGATCCTGCTGGTGGATGGCAAGGCCGTTTCGACCTCCATTGCCGCGACGGTAATGGGATTTCAGCAATTCGACCCGACGCTTAACCTCGCGGGCGTGATGGTGAATCGCGTCAACAGCGAAGCGCATTTTCACTTGCTTAAAACGGCGATTGAGCGCTATTGCGCAGTGCCCGTGCTGGGTTATGTGCCGCACGTTGAGGGCGTTACGCTGCCGGAGCGCCATCTTGGACTGGTGACTGCCCGCGAGTCGGTGGTGACACAGCAACCCTGGCTGGATTTTGCCGCTACGCTGGAGCAGACGCTCAATATCGACCACCTTCTAGCGCTAAGCGAAATAGCAACCTTACCACAGGGCGCATGGCCGGAATTACCCGCACAGGACGCCGGAAAGGGACTCACGCTGGCGATGGCCGACGACGAAGCGTTTAATTTTTACTATCCCGATAACGTGACGTTGCTGGAGCGTACCGGCGTGAAGATCGTCCGCTTCAGCCCGCTGCATGACCGGGTTTTACCCGACTGTCAGATGGTCTGGCTGGGTGGTGGCTATCCTGAACTGCATGCCAGCGCGCTGGCGGCTAACGGCACGATGCTGGCGAGTCTGCGCGAAGCGCACCAGCGTGGCGTCGCCATTTATGCCGAGTGCGGCGGGTTAATGTACCTCGGTACGCAACTGGAGGACGCCGGTGGATTCGTGCATTACATGGCGGATATCCTTCCCGGTTACAGCAAAATGGGGGAACGGTTGACCCGCTTTGGCTACTGCGAAGCGCAGGCGCTGCAGCCAACCCTGCTGGCGGCGGAAGGCGAAATCCTGCGCGGCCATGAATTTCACTACTCCGATTTTTTCCCGCAAATTTCCGCTGTGATGGCCTGTTGCAAGGTGCGCGACGGTAAAACGCTGCAGCAGTGGTCCGGCGGCTGGCAGGCAGGTAATACTTTCGCCAGTTATCTGCATGTCCATTTTGCCCAACGTCCGCTCATGCTGACCCGCTGGCTGCAGGCAGCGAGGGAGGCGTTATGACACTGTTTGCGTGGTGTGTCGCCTGGCTCCTCGACGTTATGGTTGGCGACCCGCAGCACTGGCCGCACCCGGTGCGCTGGATAGGCAACCTGATTACCGTCGTACAGCGGACGGTTCGTCGTCATTGCCACAGCGAGCGTGCGCTGCGCATCGGTGGCGGCGTGATGTGGCTGGTGGTGGTGGGGGTGACGTGGGCGGCGGCCTGGGGCGCGTTGACCGCCGCCCGGCTGATCCATCCGTGGCTGGGCGGGTTGGTGGAGGTGTGGATGATTTTCACCGTGCTGGCCGGTCGCTGTCTGGCCAATGCCGCCAGAGACGTGGAACGCCCGCTGCGCGCGGGGGATCTCGCCGCCAGCCGGGAGAAATTGTCGTGGATTGTCGGTCGTGACACCTCGCAGCTGGCTCCACAACAAATAAACCGGGCGGTGGTGGAAACCGTCGCAGAAAATACCGTCGACGGCATTATTGCGCCGCTGTTCTTTCTTATGCTGGGCGGCGCGCCGCTGGCGATGGCCTATAAAGCGGTCAACACCCTGGACTCGATGGTGGGCTACAAGCACGAAAAGTACCGGGCGATCGGCATGGTCAGCGCCCGTCTTGATGACCTCGCAAACTTTCTTCCCGCCCGGTTGAGCTGGCTGCTGCTGAGCGCCGCGGCATTTTTGTGCCGCAACGACGGCGCGCGCGCCCTGCGTATTGGCTGGCGTGATCGCTATAACCACAGCAGCCCTAACTGCGCGTGGGCGGAAGCGCCCGTGGCCGGCGCGCTGGGCATTCGCCTCGGCGGTCCAAATGACTATTTTGGCGAGCGCGTTGAAAAGCCGTGGATTGGCGACGCGCAGCGCGAGATTACCGTAAATGACATTCCCCAAACGATTCGACTGATGTGGGTTGCGTCCACGCTGGCCCTGGCGCTGTTTATGTTGACGCGCTGGCTGGTGGTTGGCATGGCCTGAGGATTAAACAATGCATTACATCCAACAACCGATGGCGATAGAGGCCAAAAGCTTCGACATCATTGGCGAGATCATCCATGAAACGCGCCCGGAATACCGCTTCGCCAGCCCACTGCATGAGGCCATTATCAAGCGTGTCATCCACACCACCGCCGATTTTGACTGGCTCGATATTCTCTGGTTTTCCGATGATGCACTCTCCCGACTTTGTGCGGCGCTGCGTCGTCCGTCAGTGATCTACACCGATACCACGATGGCGCTGTCGGGGATCAACAAAACGCTACTGGCGAAATTCGGCGGTGAGTGCCGTTGCTACATCAGCGATCCGCGGGTGGTGGCGCAGGCGAAAGCACAGGGGATCACTCGCTCAATGGCGGCCGTGGATATTGCCGTGACGGAAGAGAGCGAGAAAGTGTTTGTTTTCGGCAATGCCCCCACCGCGTTATTTCGTCTGCTTGAACATGATGCGGCGGTGAATGGGGTGGTCGGCGTACCGGTCGGATTCGTCGGAGCGGCGGAATCAAAAGAGGCGCTGACGCGCAGCCCATTACCCGCGATTGCCGCCCTCGGACGTAAAGGCGGCAGCAACGTCGCAGCGGCAATTATCAACGCCATCCTTTATCATCTTGAGGGGGCGCGATGAGCGATCAGACGTTTGATGCTCCCGTCTGGCACAACGGTAAAGCGTTGCGAAAAGGCTATACCACCGGTTCGTGCGCCACGGCGGCGGCAAAAGTCGCGGCGCTGATGGTGCTGCGCCAGCATTTGATCCATCAAATTTCCATCGTCACGCCGTCCGGCGTCACGCTGTGCCTTAATGTGGAATCACCGCACATTGAAGGCCAGCAGGCGATTGCCGCGATCCGCAAAGACGGCGGGGATGATGTCGACGCTACACACGGCATGTTGATTTTCGCCCGCGTGACGCTGAACGACAGCGGTGAAATAACGCTGCTGGGCGGGGAGGGGGTTGGCACCGTTACGCGTAAAGGTATTGGTCTGCCGATTGGCAGCGCCGCTATTAACCGCACGCCACGTCATACCATTGAATCGGCGGTGCGAGAGGCGATAGGCCCGGCGCGCGGCGCGGAAATTGAAATATTCGCGCCGGAAGGCGAAGCGCGGGCGCAAAAAACCTACAACTCGCGGTTGGGGATCGTTGGCGGCATTTCCATTATCGGCACCACCGGCATCGTGACGCCAATGTCGGAGGAAAGCTGGAAGCGATCACTGTCGCTGGAGCTGGAGATTAAGCGCGCCGAGGGGCTTGAACGGGTGGTGCTGGTGCCGGGCAATCATGGCGAGCGCTTCGTGCGCGAGCAAATGGGGATTGACAGCAAGGTGGTGGTCACCATGAGTAACTTCGTCGGTTACATGATTGAAGAAGCGGTGCGGCTCGGTTTCCGCCACATCGTTCTGGTCGGTCATCCGGGGAAGCTAATCAAAATCGCCGCCGGGATCTTCCATACCCATAGCCATATTGCCGATGCGCGAATGGAAACGCTGGTGGCGCACCTGGCGCTGCTCGGCGCACCGCTGACGCTGTTGAGAGAGGTCAGCGACTGCGACACTACCGAGGCGGCGATGGAACATATCGACGCGTATGGCTATCAGCGCATTTATGACCATCTTGCGGAACGCATCTGCCTGCGCGTGAAGCAGATGCTGCGCTTTACCAAAACCCCGCCGACCTGCGACGCCATTATGTTCTCGTTCGATAACCAGGTACTGGGAAGCAACCGTCCTCTCGGGGCGATAGCTCAGGAGTTGCAATGTTAACGGTGGCAGGAATGGGGCCTGCGGGCTTGCATCTGATGACGCCTGCCGCGCGGGACGCGGTGGCGAATGCCGACGTGCTGGTGGGAGGTAAACGTCACTTGCAGCAGTTTCCGGCGTTTCAGGGGGCAAGGTTTACGCTCGGCGCCAATATTCCGGCGCTGCTGGCATGGATTGAGACGCAGCAGGATAAAAATGTGGTGGTCCTCGCCTCTGGCGATCCGTTGTTTTATGGCATCGGTACGCGGCTGGTCGCGCACTTTGGCATTGAGCGGGTACGCATTATTCCCGGGATCAGCGCCGTGCAGTATCTCTGCGCCCGGTCAGGTATCGACATGAACGACATGTGGTTAACCAGCAGCCACGGGCGCAGCGTCTGTTTCGATACGCTGGCTGCGCATCGCAAAGTGGCGATGGTCACCGACGCGCAGTGCGGGCCGCGGGATATCGCCGCGCAGCTGGTGGCGCGCGGCAAAGGCGATAGCTGGATGGTGATTGGCGAGAACCTGGCGATGGACAATGAACGGATCCACTGGCTGCGCGCCAGTGAGGTTCAGGCCGACTACGAGATGAATGCGGTGGTGATCTTAGATGAAAGATGAGCTTTTTCTGCGCGGTGGAAACGTGCCGATGACCAAAGAGGCGGTACGGGCGATTGCGCTGGCAAAACTGGAGCTACACCGGGCCAGTCACCTGATTGATATTGGCGCGGGAACGGGCAGCGTCTCTATAGAGGCGGCGTTACGCTATCCCTCTTTGCACGTGACGGCCATCGAACGTAACCCGGCGGCGCTACGGCTGCTGGACGAGAATCGTCAACATTTTGCCTGTCCGAATATCGATATCCTGCCGGGGGAAGCCCCCATGATGTTGACCGAAAAAGCCGACGCGGTGTTTATGGGCGGCAGCGGCGGCCATTTGACCGGGCTTATTGACTGGTCGCTGCGTCAGTTGCACCCGCGCGGACGTCTGGTAATGACCTTCATCTTACAGGAAAACCTCAACGCCGCGCTGGCGCATTTGCAGCAGTTGGACATACACGACGTTGACTGCCTGCAACTGCAAGTGTCGTCCCTGACCGCGCTCGGCAGCGGCCATTTTTTCAAACCGAACAACCCTGTGTTTGTCATCGCCTGTCAGAAGGAAGAACGCTATGTCTGAGACATTTGATCCCCGCTGTGTGTGGTTCGTTGGTGCCGGTCCGGGCGACCGCGAGCTGATTACTCTCAAGGGCTACCGCTTACTGCAACAGGCGCAGGTGGTGATTTATGCCGGTTCGCTGATCAACACCGAACTGCTTGAGTATTGTCCTGAGGGAGCCGAGTGCCATGACAGCGCGGCGTTGCACCTTGAGCAGATCCTCGATCTCATGGAAGCGGGCGTGAAGGCCGGGAAAACGGTGGTACGTCTGCAAACCGGGGACGTTTCGTTATATGGCTCGGTGCGTGAGCAGGGTGAGGAACTGACCAAACGCGATATTCCCTGGCAAGTGGTGCCGGGCGTCAGCGCGTTTCTTGGCGCGGCGGCGGAACTGGGTGTTGAGTACACCGTGCCGGAGGTGTCCCAGAGTCTGATCATCACCCGGCTTGAAGGGCGTACGCCGGTGCCGGAGCGGGAGCAGCTTGAGTCCTTCGCCAGCCACCGTACCTCAATGGCGATTTATCTTTCGGTACAGCGCATTCATCGGGTGGCGGAACGGCTGATTGACGGCGGCTACCCGGCGACTACCCCTGTGGCGGTGATTTACAAAGCCACCTGGCCGGAAAGTCAGACCGTGCGCGGCACCTTAGCGGACATCGCAGACCGCGTGCGTGACGCCGGGATCCGCAAAACGGCGCTGATTCTGGTCGGGGATTTCCTGGGTGAGGAGTACCACTACTCAAAACTGTATGCGGCGGACTTTAGCCATGAATACCGTAAAGCCTGAATCCATTGCCCTGTTTTGCCTGACGCCCGGCGGGGTGCAACTGGCGAAACGGCTGGCGGCGATGCTGCCGCTGACCTGTTTTACCAGCGAGAAGCTGCTTGAGGACGGTTTTTTGCCGTTTGACGGCGGTTTCGCCCAGGCGGCGCGTGACGCGTTTAGTCATTATTCAGCGCTGATTTTTATTGGCGCGACCGGCATTGCGGTCCGCGTACTGGCGCCGCTTGTGAACGACAAGTTCAGCGATCCGGCGGTGGTGGTTATTGACGAACGCGGCCAGCACGTTATCAGCCTTCTTTCCGGCCATGCGGGCGGAGCAAATGCGCTGACCCGCTATCTGGCGGGGATTCTGGGCGCGGATCCGGTGATTACCACGGCGACCGACGTTAATGACATGGCGGCGCTGGATACCCTCGCTTTTCAGCTTAACGCGCGCATGAATGATTTCCGCGCGGCGGTCAAAGTGGTCAACCAGATGCTGGTGAGCAATCAGCGGGTCGGTTTGTGGTGGGATACCGAACTGGACGAAGACGTGCGCCACTGCGACCGCCGCGGATTTATCACCGTGACCGATCTCAGGCAGTTACCCGAGCTGGATGCGCTGGTGTGTATCACCTTGCGTGACGAACTGCCTGATATTCCAGTGCGTCACTGGAAGCTGGTGCCGCAGCGCGTGGTGGCCGGAATCGGCTGTCGTCGGGATACGCCGTTTCCGCTGCTGGCGGCGCTGCTGGCGCGTCAGCTCGCCGCGCAGCGTTTTGACCCGCTCGCCCTGAAAGCCATTGGCAGCGTGTCGCTAAAAAAAGATGAAGAAGGGTTGATTCAGCTCGCGTCATGCTGGCGCGTGCCGTTTGAAACCTTTAGCGCTGACGTGTTGCGTGAACATGAGCACCGCTTTCCGGCATCGTCGTTTGTTCGCCAGACGGTAGGCGTCGGAAGTGTGTCGGGGCCGGCAGCCTGGCTGCTGAGTCATGGGCAGTTGTTAGGCGAAACCCTGCGGGAACAGGGCGTCACTATTACTTTAGGAGTTTCATACTGATGTTAAGCGTAATTGGAATCGGCCCTGGCTCACAAGCCATGATGACCATGGAAGCGGTGGAGGCGTTGCAGGCGGCGGAGATCGTCGTGGGCTACAAAACCTACACCCATCTGGTGAAAGCTTT
Organism: Citrobacter sp. 50677481; assembly: GCF_001463265.1. Classification (NCBI taxonomy): domain Bacteria; kingdom Pseudomonadati; phylum Pseudomonadota; class Gammaproteobacteria; order Enterobacterales; family Enterobacteriaceae; genus Citrobacter; species Citrobacter sp. 50677481. The sequence goes on along the minus strand of NZ_LNHZ01000058.1, from coordinate 39,974 downwards.
TACCGGCGACAAGCAGGTCATCAAAACCGGAATGTGCAAGGAGATTGAACGCTGCCAGGCGGCGATTGAGCTGGCGCAGGCCGGACATAATGTGGCGCTGATCAGTAGCGGCGACGCTGGCATTTATGGCATGGCGGGACTTGTGCTGGAGCTAGTCAGCAAGCAGCAACTGGACGTAGAGGTACGTCTGATCCCCGGCATGACCGCCAGCATTGCCGCTGCTTCACTGCTTGGCGCGCCGCTGATGCATGATTTCTGCCACATCAGCCTGAGCGACTTGCTTACGCCGTGGGAGGTGATTGAAAAGCGCATCGTCGCCGCCGGGGAAGCTGACTTTGTTATTTGCTTCTATAACCCACGCAGCCGGGGCCGTGAGGGGCATCTGGCGCGGGCGTTTGAACTGCTTTCCGCCAGCAAAAGCGCGCAAACGCCGGTCGGGGTCGTGAAGTCAGCGGGCCGCAAAAAACAGGAGAAATGGTTGACCACGCTCGGTGAAATGGATTTTACGCCGGTGGACATGACCAGCCTGGTGATTGTGGGCAACAAAGCCACCTATGTGCGGGAGGGGCTGATGATCACGCCAAGAGGCTACGCACTGTGAGTGGCGGCGAGGTGCTGGTGGTAGGGGGAACCAGTGACGCCCGGGCGATCTGCCAGCAACTGGATGCCGCCAACGTGGCGTATACCCTGTCTGTGGCGACACCGACCGGGAAACAGTTGGCGGGGGATATCAAAGGTCAGGTGCGCTGCGGACGGCTGGAGCAGGAACAAATGGTCAACTGGCTGAAGGAAAACGGCACGCGCTGGGTGATAGACGCTTCTCATCCGTATGCCGAAATAGTGAGCCGCAACATCATGCGCGCCTGCGAGCAGGCTGGCGTCTTGCTCAGTCGCTATCAGCGTCCCGAACAGCTCCGTGACTTAACGCATCCGCTGCTTTACACCGTAAACAGTATAGCCGACGCCTGTGAAGTGGCAGGACGGTTGGGCGAGCGCGTTTTGCTGACGACCGGCAGTAAAGATTTGGCGAACTGGCGTGCGGGGTTACCGGAGAAAACCCTGCTTGCCCGGGTACTGCCGGTGCCTGAAGTGATAGCGCAATGTGCAGAACTTGGCTTTGGCGTCGGGGAAATATTCGCGCTTTGTGGTCCATTCAGCGCAGAGTTTAACGCCGCATTTTACCGCCAGTGTCAGGCTGACGTCGTGATAACCAAAGCCTCAGGCGCTGAGGGGGGGTATCAGGAAAAAGTTCAACCCTGTCTGGATGCAGGGATCCCTTGCATCGTCATTACCCGTCCGGCACCGCTGGTGACGGGAGAAGAATTACTGGAAAGTCAGGCCGCATTTGCTCAGCGTCTGTCACGCTGGCTGGCCGCTGCTAAAGGAGTCATACAATGAAAAAAGCGCTTCTGGTGGTCAGCTTTGGCACCAGCTATCACGATACCTGCGAGAAAAACATTGTCTCCTGCGAACGCGATCTTGCCGCAAGTTGTCCCGATCGGGATCTGTTTCGCGCGTTTACCTCGGGAATGATTATTCGCAAATTGCGCCAGCGGGACGGCATCGACATCGACACGCCGTTGCAGGCGCTGCAAAAGCTTGCCGAACAGGGCTATCAGGACGTGGCGATTCAGTCGCTGCACATTATTAACGGCGACGAATACGAGAAAATTGTTCGCGAAGTGCAGACGATGCGGCCACTGTTTTCCCGTCTGACTCTGGGGGTGCCGCTGCTGAGCAGTCATGACGACTACACGCAGTTGATGTGCGCCTTGCAGCAGCAGATGCCCACGCTGGGCGAGGGTGAAAAGGTGGTATTTATGGGCCACGGCGCCAGTCATCATGCCTTTGCCGCCTATGCCTGCCTTGACCATATGATGACCGCGCAGGGCTTTCCGGCCCGCGTCGGCGCGGTAGAAAGCTATCCGGAAGTGGGGGTGCTGATCGACAGTCTGTGTAAAGAAGGCATCCGTGCCGTTCATCTCATGCCGCTGATGCTGGTGGCGGGGGACCATGCGATTAACGACATGGCTTCTGACGAAGAGGATTCATGGAAAACCCTGTTCAATGCGGCCGGTATCCCGGCGACACCGTGGCTGAGTGGACTTGGCGAAAATCCGGCGGTACGTGCGATGTTTGTCGCGCATCTGCAGCAGGCGCTGAACATGGCGATGGAGGCGGCGGCATGAGCGGAAAACTTTACGCGCTGAGCACCGGGCCGGGCGCCGCGGATCTGATTACCGTTCGCGCCGCCCGTATTCTGGGGTCGCTGGATATTCTCTATGCTCCGGCGGGGCGGAAGGGCGGTGACAGCCTGGCGCTTTCCATTGTTCGCGAATACGTCGGCGCGAAAACTGAAATCCGCTGTTGTCACTTTCCCATGAGCGCGGACAGCGCGGAAAAAGAGGCGGTCTGGGACGACGTCGCCGCCGCGCTGGTTCAGGCGGTGACCGCCGGAAAACAGGTGGGTTTCATTACCCTTGGCGACGCTATGCTGTTCAGCACCTGGGTCTTTTTGCTCCAGCGCATCGGCTGCCCGGACTGGCTCGACATTGTTCCCGGCGTCACGTCATTCGCCGCCATCGCCGCGCGGTCGAAAACCCCGCTGGCGATGGAGCAGCAGTCGCTGGCGGTAGTTTCGTGCACGGCGCCGGAAGCGGACATTCTCCGCGCCTTACATCAGCATGACAGCCTGGTACTGATGAAGGTATATGGTCGCTTCGCACGCATTAAGGCGCTACTGAAGCAGGCCGGGTTGCTGGAGTGCGCGCTGATGATGTCGGAAGCCACCCTGCCTGGCGAACAGTGTTGGCGACATCTCAATGAGGTTAGCGACGACCAGCCGTTGCCTTATTTCTCGACCATTCTGGTCAATAAACAGTGGGAGAATGCACAATGAAACGTGAACAGCAGCTGAAAAAGCTGTCATTCAGTGGTCTGGCTGCGGCGCTATTGCTGATGCTCGTGCCCGAGCAGGCGTTCGCGATGCACATTATGGAAGGCTTTTTACCGCCGATGTGGGCGCTCGCCTGGTGGCTGCTGTTTTTACCGTGTCTGTGGTACGGGCTGGTGCGCCTGCGTCAGATTGTGATGGAAGACAGCCATCAGAAGGTTCTGTTGGCGCTGTGCGGCGCGTTTATTTTTGTGCTGTCCGCACTGAAGATCCCCTCTGTGACGGGCAGTTGTTCTCATCCTACCGGCGTCGGGCTGGCGGTGATCCTGTTTGGTCCGGGGGTGGTAGCCGTGCTTGGCGCCATCGTGCTGCTGTTCCAGGCGCTGCTGCTGGCGCACGGCGGCCTGACGACGCTCGGTGCAAACGGTATGTCGATGGCGGTGATTGGCCCGGTTGTTGGCTATCTGGTGTGGAAAATGGCCTGTCGCGCCGGGCTGCGTCGTGATGTCTGCGTCTTTCTTTGCGCCATGCTGGCGGATCTGGTGACGTATTTTGTCACGTCGGTCCAGCTTGGCGTGGCTTTCCCGGATCCGCAGGCGGGGGCCACCGGATCGGTCATTAAATTCATGGGGATCTTCTGCCTGACGCAAATCCCGATTGCTATCGCTGAAGGGCTGTTGACCGTCATGATTTATGACCAGTTGACGAAACGGCAACTCATAACCGCACAAGGACATTAAGATGAAAAAGACGCTGATACTGCTGGCGATGGTCGTTGCCCTCGTTATTCTGCCGTTTTTTATCAACCACGGCGGAGAATACGGCGGCTCGGATGGCGAAGCGGAAAGCCAGATTCAGGTCGTCGCGCCGCACTATGAGCCGTGGTTCCAGCCGCTGTACGAGCCGGCCAGCGGTGAAATTGAAAGCCTGCTGTTTACGTTGCAGGGGTCACTTGGCGCGGCGGTGATTTTCTATATTCTTGGTTATACCAAAGGCAGACAACGCCGTGATGACCGGGCTTGACAGACTAAGCTACCAAAGCCGTTGGCTTCATATAGCACCGGAGCGTAAGTTTGTGCTCTGGTTGCTGATGATGGTGCTGGCCTTTACCCTGCCGCCCTGGGGGCAGGGTATTGAACTGGCGCTGATAGCCGGTTTAACCTGCTGGCTGCTGCGTATTTCGTTTGGCTGTTGGTGTCGCTGGATGGCGCTGCCGTTTGGTTTTTTAGCGGTGGGCGTGATTACCATTCTCCTCAGCATTAGCCGCGATCCGCAGACGTTGCTGGCGGCGTTTCCGGTTGGCGACTTCTGGCTTGGGGTCAGCGCCCAGGGCTTACAGACGGCGAATGAGACGTTCTGGCGCAGCCTGGCTGCGCTGGCCGCTACCTTCTGGCTGGTGCTGAATCTGCCGTTTCCCCAGTTGATCACGTTACTCAGGCGGGCGCATGTCCCCCGCCTGCTGACCGAGCAGATCCTGCTGACCTGGCGCTTCATCTTTATTCTGTTAGACGAAGCGCTGGCGATTCATCGCGCGCAAACGCTGCGTTTTGGTTATAAAAGTTTGCCAAAAGGCTACCGTTCGCTGGCGATGCTGGTGGGTTTACTGTTTACCCGGGTGCTGATTCGTTATCAGCAAATGACTGCGACGCTGGATATCAAACTGTATCAGGGTGATTTTCACCTGTAAGGAATCACATGCTTGCCACCGCCGATCTCTGGTTTCGCTATCAGGAAACGCAGGTACTTAAAGGGCTGACGCTGGATTTTTCAGCACATGCTGTCACCGGGCTGGTGGGGGCGAACGGCTGCGGGAAATCGACGTTATTCATGAACCTGAGCGGCCTGCTGCGGCCGCAGCAGGGGGCGGTACTTTGGCAGGGGAAACCACTGGACTACAGCAAACGCGGCCTGCTGGCGCTGCGTCAGCAGGTGGCGACAGTGTTTCAGGACCCCGATCAACAAATCTTTTATACCGATATCGACAGCGATATCGCCTTCAGCCTGCGTAATCTTGGCGTCGCGGAAGATGAGATCGCCCGCCGGGTTGATGATGCGCTGACGTTGGTGGATGCCCGGCATTTTCGCCAGCAGCCGATCCAGTGTTTAAGCCACGGGCAGAAGAAGCGCGTGGCAATCGCCGGAGCACTGGTGCTGCGCGCGAAATATCTGTTGCTGGATGAACCGACGGCGGGGCTGGATCCCTCTGGTCGTCGCCAGATGATCGACATCATTAAACGTATCGTGGCGCAGGGAAATCACGTGGTGATTTCCAGTCATGATATCGATCTCATTTATGAAGTTAGCGATGCCGTCTATGTGCTTAACCGTGGTGAAGTGCTGGCGTACGGTGCGCCGGGCGACGTTTTTGCCCAAAGCGCGTTAATTGAACTCGCCGGATTAACCCCGCCCTGGCTGGTCAAACTGCACGCGCAGTTGGGGCTGCCGCTGTGCAAAACCGAAGATGAATTTTTTAGCCGCATGCGGCAACACACTTTTCATTCGATCAAGGAGGCGTCATGACGCAGGCGATTATGTTGCAGGGGACGGCGTCTGACGTCGGTAAAAGCGTGCTGGTAGCGGGACTGTGCCGCATCTTTTATCAGGACGGTCTGCGCGCCGCGCCGTTTAAATCGCAGAATATGGCGCTTAATTCCGGCATCACGCCGGACGGTAAAGAGATGGGGCGCGCGCAAATTTTCCAGGCGGAAGCTGCTGGCATTTCCCCTGATGTACGGATGAACCCGGTGCTGTTAAAACCGACCAGCGATCGCAAGGCCCAGATAGTGTTGATGGGGCAGGTGGCGACTGACATGGATGCCGTAAGCTATCACGACTATAAACCGCGCCTGCGCGAGCAGATCCTCTCGGTGTATACCAGTCTGGCGCAGGAATTCGACGTCCTGGTGTTGGAAGGCGCGGGCAGTCCGGCGGAAATTAATCTCCGTGACCGGGATATCGTCAATATGGGCATGGCGGAGATGGCGAAGTGCCCGGTGATCCTTGTTGCGGATATCGACCGGGGCGGGGTTTTCGCCTCAATCTTTGGCACGCTGGCGCTGCTGCGCGAACATGAGCGCGCGCGGGTGAAAGGGGTGATCATTAATAAATTTCGCGGCGATGTGGCGCTACTTTATTCCGGCATTGAGCAGATCGAAAACCTGACCGGCGTCCCTGTGCTGGGCGTGATGCCATGGCTGGATGTCGATCTGGAGGATGAGGACGGTGTGGCGCTGCAAAAAGGAAAGTATCTGCGTACCGACAGACGCGACATCAACATTGCGGTGATTCAGGTACCGCACATCTCCAATTTTACCGATTTTAATGCGCTGGCGGCGCAGCCGGACGTCAGAGTGCGCTACGTTCGTCAGCCGGAGGAACTGGCTGATGCTGACTTGCTGATCCTGCCTGGCAGCAAAAACACGCTCGGCGATTTAGTGTGGTTGCGGGAAAGCGGCATGGCGCACGCGGTGATGCAGGCGCACCGGAGAAATGTACCGGTCTTCGGGATCTGCGGCGGTTATCAGATGCTTGGGGAAAGCATAATTGACGAGGTGGAGTCGGGGCTGGGCACCCTTCCGGGGCTGGGACTGCTTGGCACTGTGACCCATTTTGCCTGGCATAAAACCACCACCCAGGTGGATGCGACACTGTCGGCCTCGCTGCCCGGGTGGCTGTCAGCAGCGGCGGGGCTGCCGGTGCGCGGTTATGAAATTCATATGGGCGAAACGACGCTGACCGGAGACAGCCAGCCGGTGATGCAACTGCATAAGAACGGGGAGCACGTGGCGGATGGCGCAGTAACCGCTGACGGGCTGGCGTTTGGCACATATCTGCACGGCCTTTTTGACAGCGATGATTTTACCCGCGCGCTGATTAATGGGTTGCGTATGCGTAAAGGGCTGGAACCGCTGGATTCCACCTTTCAGTACGCGCAATATAAATCGCAGCAGTTTGATCTGCTGGCGGATGCGATGCGGCAACACATCGATATTGAGAAAATCTATACCATCATGCAAAACCATCAGGAGCCCGTATGATTCTCGTCACCGGCGGCGCGCGCAGCGGGAAAAGCCGTCATGCGGAAGCCTTGATCGCCGAATGCCCCCACGTATTGTACATCGCCACCTCGCAAATCGTTGACGAGGAGATGGCGGCTCGCATTCAGCATCATCGCGACGGGCGTCCAGCGCACTGGCGTACGGCCGAACGCTGGCAGCGTCTGGATGAGCTGATTGGCGCAGATAACGCGCCTGACGACGCTATTTTGCTGGAGTGCATTACGACCATGGTCACCAATCTGCTTTTTGCCTGTGGCGGCGACAGCGATCCCGACGGCTGGGATTATGCCGCGCTGGAAAAGGCGATTGACGCGGAGATCCAGACGCTCATTAGCGCCTGTCAGCGCTCACCGGCAACGGTTGTGCTGGTGACGAACGAAGTGGGGATGGGGATCGTTCCGGAAAACCGGCTGGCGCGCCATTTTCGGGATATTGCCGGGCGCGTTAATCAGCGTCTTGCGGCTGCGGCGGATGAAGTCTGGCTGGTGGTATCAGGCATTGGAGTCAAAATTAAATGAGTAAGTTGTTCTGGGCGATGCTCTCTTTTATCACCCGTTTACCGGTTCCGGCGCGCTGGTCGTCAGGGCTGGAGTTTGAGCACTATTCGCGCGGGATTATCACCTTCCCGGTCATTGGCCTGTTGCTTGGGGGACTGAGCGGTGCGGTGTTTTTGCTGTTTGAGAATTGGTGCGGTATTCCGTTGGCGGCGCTGTTCAGCGTGTTAGCGCTGGCGTTGATGACCGGCGGCTTTCATCTTGACGGCCTGGCGGATACCTGTGACGGCGTTTTCTCCGCGCGCAGCCGCGAGCGGATGCTGGAGATCATGCGTGACAGCCGCCTCGGCACCCACGGCGGGCTGGCGCTGATTTTTGTTCTGCTGGCGAAAGTGCTGGTGGTCAGTGAGCTGGCGCTACGGGGCACGCCGATGCTGGCGGCGCTGGCGGCGACCTGTGCGGTGGGACGAGGTTTAGCCGTTCTGCTGATGTACCGCCACCGCTATGCCCGGGAAGAAGGCCTGGGGAATGTGTTTATCGGCCACGTCACCGGGACCCAGACCTGTATCACTCTCGGCCTGTCAGTGATTTTTGCCGCTGTTCTGCTCCCGGGAATGCACGGCGTTGGGGCAATGATTGTGGCTGCCGCAGCTATTTTCCTGCTTGGACAACTGTTGAAACGCACGCTGGGCGGGCAAACCGGCGACACGCTTGGGGCAGCCATCGAACTGGGTGAGCTGGTCTTCCTGCTGGCTCTGCTGTGAGTCAGCCAACATAACGAGAACCCTTATGCAGACGTTAACCTCTTTACTTCACCACATTCCGCCGACAGACCGTGATGCAATGGCGCGTGCCCAGCAGCATATCGATGGCCTGCTTAAGCCGCCGGGCAGCCTTGGTCGCCTGGAGGCCCTCGCTGTGCAACTGGCGGGAATGCCGGGCCTGAAGGGCGTACCGCACGTCGCGGATAAAGCGATGCTGGTGATGTGTGCCGATCATGGTGTATGGGACGAAGGGGTGGCGGTTTCGCCAAAAGCGGTGACCGCTATTCAGGCGGCTAATATGACGCGGGGTACCACGGGCGTGTGTGTGCTGGCGGCGCAGGCAGGAGCGAAGGTACATGTGATTGACGTGGGCATTGACGCCGACCCGATACCCGGCGTGGTAAATATGCGCGTGGCGCGCGGATGCGGCAACATCGCCAGCGGCCCGGCAATGAGTCGCGGCCAGGCAGAGGAACTGTTGTTGGAGGTGATTCGTTACACTCGGGAGCTGGCGCAAAACGGCGTGACCTTATTTGGCGTCGGCGAACTGGGAATGGCAAACACCACGCCTGCCGCGGCGATTGTCAGCGTGATCACTGGTAGCGAAGCCGAAGCTGTGGTGGGCATTGGCGCGAATTTGCCGCTTTCGCGCATTGGCAATAAGGTGGCGGTGGTTCGCCGCGCCATTGCCGTTAATCAGCCCGATCCGCGAGATGGCATCGACGTATTAGCCAAAGTCGGCGGCTTTGACCTGGTCGGTATGGCGGGAGTGATGCTGGGGGCGGCGTCCTGTGGATTACCGGTGCTGCTGGACGGCTTCCTTTCCTATTCCGCCGCGCTGGCTGTTTGTCAGATCGCCCCACAGAGTAAGCCCTATCTGATCCCTTCGCATTTTTCGGCTGAAAAGGGCGCGCGGATAGCACTGGGGCATCTGGAGCTGGAACCTTATCTTAATATGGGAATGCGGCTGGGCGAAGGCAGCGGCGCGGCGCTGGCGATGCCGATTGTCGAAGCTGCCTGCGCGATGTACAGCAATATGGGACAGTTAGCTGCCAGCAATATTGTTTTACCCGACGGCAGATAATCTGCCCTGCGCCAGCATTGACGTTCTCCGGCCTGAACATCTCGTGGTGTCAGGCCTTTCTTATGTTGATCAACAAAACCCGCCCGCGAGCCAGATCGCAAAGATTCTGTACTTTTGTATCGGGGCGCTGGCCGTGCGGGATCGCCAGGAATTAGATAATACAGTTATAAAAGCTATAATTTCCCGATATCTGTCGTGATTGAGGAAAGGGAAATGAGACCTCGAGTGAAAGGCTTCTGTTCGTTATTACTGCTGCTGGCCGGGCAGAGCGCGCTGGCGGTGACTTATCCGTTGCCGCCGGAAGGCAGCAGACTGGTGGGCACACCGCTGACGATAACGGTGCCGGAGAATAATACCCAACCGTTGGAGGCGTTTGCCGCTCAGTATGGACAGGGCTTAAGCAACATGCTGGAAGCGAATCCGGATGTTGACGTCTTCCTGCCGACGTCTGGCTCTACGCTGGTGGTGCCGCAGCAGCTCATTCTGCCCGCCACGGTGCGTCAGGGGATTGTGGTTAACGTTGCGGAAATGCGGCTGTACTATTATCCGCAGGACAGCAATACGGTTGAAGTCCTTCCGATTGGCATTGGTCAGGCGGGACGTGAGACGCCGCGTAATTGGGTGACCACCGTGCAGCGTAAGCAGGAAGCGCCGAGCTGGACGCCGACGGCGAATACCCGGCGCGAATACGCAAAACGAGGGGAAACGCTGCCAGCGTTCGTGCCAGCCGGGCCGGACAATCCGATGGGGCTGTATGCGATCTATATCGGTAAGCTGTATGCCATTCATGGCACAAATGCGAATTTCGGTATCGGCCTGCGCGTGAGTCAGGGCTGCATTCGCTTACGTAATGACGATATTAAGTATCTGTTTGATAATGTTCCGGTTGGCACACGGGTACAAATTATCGATCAGCCGATAAAAATGACGGCTGAACCGGATGGAAGCCGTTGGGTTGAGGTGCATGAACCGCTTTCGCGTAATCGTGTGGAATTCGAGTCTGACAAAAAAGTTCCGCTGCCTGTCACCCCTGTTATGCGCACCTTTATGGCGGGCGAGGGCGTGGATGTACATCGGGTCAGCGAGACGCTTGAACGCCGCTCAGGTATGCCGGTGAAGATCACTCACGAACACGTCGGTATCTGAAGCTAAACAGACGAAAACGGAAAAAGCAAAAAGCCCGCTAAAAAGCGGGCTTCTTTAAATCTGGCTCCTCTGACTGGACTCGAACCAGTGACATACGGATTAACAGTCCGCCGTTCTACCGACTGAACTACAGAGGAATCGTGTGAACGGGGCGCATATTAGCGACGCTGAATGTTAATGTCAAAGCCTGAATACGCTTTTGCGTTTGTTTGCCGAAATATTCTTCATTTCGCTGTTTATTCCGCCGCGACCGGCGTTTTTGTCGCCTTTTCGCGTTCCGGACGTGGGTATTTCCATAGCCAGCGACCGCTGACCATACGCCAGTAAAACAGCGCTGCGCGTACTGCCCAGTCAAAAAACATCCCCATCCACACACCGACCACGCCCCAGCCCAATACGATCCCAAGCGCATAGCCCGCCACAACGCGACAGCCCCACATTCCCAGCATCGATACCCACATAGCAAAGCGCGCGTCGCGTGCTCCTTTAAATCCGGAGGGTAGCACCCACGATGCTGCCCAGATAGGCATAAACGCCGCGTTGAGCCAGATAAGAACCACGACAACGTCTTTGACGTCCTGATCGTGGGTATAAAATGATGCCATAAGTCCAGCAAACGGGGCGCTCAGCCAGGCGATGGCGGTTAAGCCAATAGTTGAAAGCCAGAACACGTGGCGCAACTGGATTTCCGCCTGTGCGATCTGACCATTTCCCAGACGTCTGCCGGTAATAATCGTCGATGCTGACCCCAGCGCGTTACCGGGCAGGTTGATCAGCGCGGCAATAGAAAAGGCAATAAAATTACCCGCGATGACGCTGGTGCCCATGCCAGCAACAAACATTTGCGTTAGCAGTTTGCCGCCGTTAAACAACACTGACTCAATGCTGGCAGGGATGCCAATCCCCATCACTTCCCAGATAATGGCGAAGTTAAGCGGTTTGAAATAGCTTTTGAGCGGAATGCGTAGCGCAGGATTAAAGCCAATCATCAGCACCCAGATAATGGCCGCCGCGCCAATATAGCGTGAGATCGTTAATCCGAGCCCCGCACCGACAAAGCCAAGACCTTGCCATGAAAAAATACCGTAAATAAGGATGCTGCTGATAATGATATTGAGGATGTTCATCCCGCCATTAATCAGCAGTGGGATTTTTGTGTTGCCCGCGCCGCGTAGCGCGCCGCTGCCAATGAGGGCAATGGCAGCGGCAGGGTAGCTGAGGACGGTTAATTCAAGGTACGTCAGCGCCAGCGCTTTAACTTCCGTTGTCGCCTCTCCGGCGACGACATTGATAATCTGCTCGCCAAAATAGTGAATCACCGCCGCCAGTATCACCGCGAACAGCGTCATGATGACCAGCGACTGTCTGGCTGCTGCCCGGGCGCGTCGGCGGTCGCGCTTACCGAGGCTAAACGCCACCACAACCGTCGTACCCAGGTCGATAGCCGCGAAAAACGCCATAATGACCATATTGAAACTGTCGGCAAGGCCGACGCCCGCCATGGCTTCTTTACCCAGCCAGCTAACGAGGAACGTACTGAGTACGCCCATGAGCAGTACGCAGGTATTTTCAAGAAAAATGGGGACGGCAAGCGGGGTAATTTCTCGCCAAAAAAGCACCTTATAACTCTTGCGTTTAGCGTACCAGGGCGTGCGGGCGACGGCCTGGCGTAGAGCAGTGGAGACGTTCAAAATTGACCTTAGAGAAGAAAGTTGAAACCACATTTCAAATGATGAGGGAGAAAGTAAAAAGCTGCAAAGTTTTTTCCCTGGAAAATGGCCGTAATTGCAACAAATTGTTGAGAGAAACGGCAACTGAACGTTGTTGTTGGAAATGGGGTTTGACAAAAGATTTTTCGCCGTTAAGATAAGCCTCCACAACGATTCCTCTGTAGTTCAGTCGGTAGAACGGCGGACTGTTAATCCGTATGTCACTGGTTCGAGTCCAGTCAGAGGAGCCAGATTTAAAGAAGCCCGCTTTTTAGCGGGCTTTTTGCTTTTCGGATTCAGAAGAAAATCAACGGAACGGTGGTTCGTTGAAGGTACGCAGCTTGCGTGAGTGCAGGCGGTCGCCTTCCGCGCGCAGCAGGTCAATGGCGCGAATGCCGATTTGCAGGTGCTCTGAGATCGCGCCCTCATAGAAACGGTTCGCCTGGCCGGGCAGTTTGATCTCGCCATGCAGCGGTTTATCTGACACGCACAGCAGCGTTCCATACGGCACCCGGAAGCGATAACCCTGTGCGGCGATGGTCGCGCTTTCCATATCAATCGCGACTGCGCGGCTCAGGTTAAATCGCAGCGCCGAGGCTGAATAACGCAGCTCCCAGTTGCGATCGGAAGTGGTGACCACGGTACCGGTACGCAGCCGCTGTTTCACCTCTTCACCCGGCATACCGCTGACCAGCTTCGTGGCGTCATACAGCGCGCGCTGGACTTCCGCGATGCTTGGGATTGGAATATCCGGGGGCAGTACCGCATCCAGCACCTGATCGTCGCGCAGGTAAGCATGCGCGAGCACATAATCGCCTATAGCCTGACTTTCGCGCAGACCACCGCAGTGGCCAATCATCAACCAGACGTCAGGGCGCAGCACCGCCAGGTGATCGCAAATGGTCTTGGCGTTTGACGGACCCACCCCAATATTCACCAGCGTAATGCCTTGCCCATCGGCGGTGATAAGGTGCCAGGCGGGCATCTGATGCTTTTTCCACGCCAGATCCGAAATCGCTTCTTCGGGCGCTTCTGTTTCTGCCGTAATCCAGATACCGCCCGCGCAGGAAAGGGCAATATAAGGACTGTCCGGATCGAGGATCTGACTGCATCCCCAACGGACAAACTCATCAACATAACGGGTGTAGTTAGTGAACAAGACAAACGGCTGAAAATGCTCCACCGGGGTACCCGTGTAATGGCGTAGCCGCGCGAGGGAAAAATCGACCCGGCGCGCATCAAAATGCGACAGCGGCGAAAATTCTGCCGGATGATAAATACCGTCTGCCGTTTCATCACCAATCTGCGCCAGCTCAGTGGTGGGGAAGTGTCGGGTTAACCCGGCGCTCATGGAACGGTCCAGCGTCAGCTCGGATCCGTCAATCACGTAGGGGTAGGGGATCTCATGCTGTGAAGGCTCTACGGTGATATGCGCGTCGTAATCCTGATAAAGCAGTGTAAGCTGTTCTTCAAGATAGCGACGGAACAGCGTCGGGCGAGTGACGGTAGTTGAGTAACATCCCGCGTGAGTGAAGCGACCATAGGCGCGCGTTTTTGGCGGGTTGGTGGCATTACCGTCCCAGCTCACGGAAAGCGACGGATAAACAAAAAGACCTTTATTGCGGGCGGTGATATCGGGAAGCTCCCCGGTTTCAATGTACTGGCCAATGGCACTGCGCAACGCCTGAACCGACTGCTCATATAGCGCGTCAAGTTTTTCCAACGCTTGCGCTGGCGTCAGGCTGGAGCCCTTACTCTTCATCTGTGTCTCCTTGTTTTACAGGTGTACTGCTCACCCGATAGTATGTCAGGCGTTTATGAAACAAAAGTGAGAGTTTTTGAGAGGATGCGAGAGCCGAATGGCTCTCGCAATACGATCAGGCGTGTTGCTTATCTTTCATAAATAATGCGGTGAGGGTTGAAATCAGGCAACCTGCCAGTAAATAGAGGGCGACACTGTGCCAGCTCCCACCAAAGAAGGCGACCAGCGCAGCGGCGATGAAAGGCGTAAAGCCGCCGCCCACGACGCTCGCCACCTGGTAACCGACTCCCGCCCCGCTGTAGCGATAACCTGCGCCAAACATGCCGGTAAACATCGGCTGCTGAACGCAAACCACCATGTCATGCGCGATGTTGGCAAGCATGATGGAAAAGAACACAATCCAGAACAGAGATTGCGCTTCAAGCGCCATAAAGAAGGGAAACGCGCTGAGCGTCCCTATCAACGCTCCGGTAATATAGACGCGACGACGACCAAAACGATCGGCCATCCAGGCGAAAAGAGGGATGGTCAGGCAGCTTAATCCACCGACCAGCAGGCCGATATTCAAAAAAAGCTCACGTGGCAGACCGAGATTCTGCGTCGAATAGTTCAGCGCAAACGCGGTAACGATATACATCGTCAGAAGCTCACACAGGCGCAGAGCGATAATTTTCAAAAACGCGCCAGGATGTTGTGCGAGCGCTTCGAGAACCGGCAACCGCTTTTTCGCCTCGGGCGCTTGTTCTCTTTGTTGCTCAAATTCGGCGGATTCTTCCATTCCGTTTCGCACCCACAGCGCGCCCAGCACCAGAACGATGCTGAACAGGAAGGGTATACGCCAGCCCCAACTCAGAAACTGCTCATCGGTAGTCAGATAGCTGATTAACGACACCAGCCCCGTCGAGAGCAACAGACCGACGCCGTATCCCACTTGTACGCCACTGCTGTAAAACGCTTTTTTGTGTTCTGGCGCACTTTCAACTGAGAGTAACGCCGCGCCGCCCCATTCGCCCCCCACGGCAAAGCCCTGAATCGCGCGCAGCATGACCAGCATAACTGGCGCCCACCAGCCGATAGTGGCGAATGAAGGCAGGATACCGATTAGCGCAGTGGCAATTCCCATCATCCAGACGGTGAGCATCAGCATCCGTTTGCGCCCCAGACGATCGCCGAAGTGGCCGAAAATCACCCCACCAAGCGGGCGGAACAGGAACCCGACGCCAAAGGTCGCAAAGGCAGCGAGCGTACCCATCGCCGGACTGACCTGAGGGAAAAATTCGCTATTAAAGACCAGCGCGGCGGTGATGCCATAAAGCAGAAAGTCATACCAGTCGACAACCGCGCCGGCAAAACTGCCCAGCGCAGCGCGCCGGGCACGATGAAGTGAAGGTGTTTGCTCCTGCGCGGAAGCGGAGATGAGGGTGGAATCCATAGTAATCCTGTCAGTACTGTTTTTATTATTAGTATGGGAATCAAGGTCACACACATTGCGGCCGACGTATAAGTGGCTGTTATGAGACTACCGCGACAGGCTGAAAGAGAAAACGATTTTTATTCTTGTTTGGCGAAGAACAGGAAAATATAGGCTTTATGGTGAGAAGGAAAGCAAAAAGCCCGCTAAAAGCGGGCTTTTTTAAATTTGGCTCCTCTGACTGGACTCGAACCAGTGACATACGGATTAACAGTCCGCCGTTCTACCGACTGAACTACAGAGGAATCGTGTGAACGGGGCGCATATTAACGAGGGTGCCCGATGTTGTCAAAGGGGGAAATACGATTGTGCGTTTGTTTGTCGACAAAACCAGCAAAGCGGCGAACTTCTGATCGTTGATCTTGCCCTCTTCTGGTGCAGTGCTACCCCGAATGGGGCAGATCAAAAAGTGCTGACGGCACAGGGCCATAAGCGGAACAATCATAAGCGCTTATTTTTTGGGAGGTTAAGACGCGCGAAAACCTTGATAAGAAACTGGCAAGCATCTTGCAATTCTCTCCTGACATCACTGCCAGCATAGGTTCTGGCATTCCCGACAGGAGGCAAAATGAACTTCAGACGACTGAAATATTTCGTGAAAATTGTCGATATTGGTAGCCTGACCCAGGCCGCTGAAGTATTGCACATCGCCCAGCCTGCTTTGAGTCAACAGGTCGCCACGCTGGAGGGTGAACTGAACCAACAGTTATTGATACGCACCAAGCGGGGTGTAACCCCGACCGAAGCGGGGAAGATCCTTTATACTCATGCCCGCGCGATCCTGCGTCAATGCGAGCAGGCGCAACTGGCGGTCTATAACGTGGGCCAGACCCTGACGGGGCAGGTGTCGATTGGACTGGCGCCGGGAACGGCGGCCTCGTCGGTGACCATGCCGTTGCTCCAGGCCGTACGCGCGGAACTGCCTGAAGTACTGGTTTATTTACATGAAAACAGCGGCGCAGTGCTCAACGATAAGTTACTCAGCGGTCATCTGGATATGGCCGTATTGTATGAGCGTTCACCGCTGGCGGGTATTTCCAGCCAGCCATTGCTGAAAGAAGATCTGTTTCTGGTCGGCACCCGTGATTGCCCTGGCCTGAGTGTCGACCTCACCGCCGTCGCTCAGATGAATCTGTTCCTGCCGCGCGACTACAGTGCCGTGCGTTTGCGGGTCGATGAGGCTTTTTCACTGCGTCGCTTAACCGCGAAGGTCATCGGAGAGATAGAATCGATCGCCACCCTGACCGCCGCGATTGCCAGTGGAATGGGGGTCACCGTATTGCCGGAATCCGCTGCGCGTTCATTATGCGGTGCGGCAAACGGTTGGATGGCGCGGATCACAGCGCCGTCCATGAATCTGTCGTTGTCGCTGAATATATCGGCACGAGGCAGTTTGTCGCCACAGGCGCAGGCGGTGAAAGAGATCCTGCTGTCATTGGTCAGTAGCCCGGCACTGGCAAATCGCGAGCTGCAACTGGTCAGTTAGGCCTTATTCCCTGACGGAATAAGTTGCGGGTTTTTATTATTTGTTATGCCGGACGTCAGACTTTAACAATAGCGTAATGTCTGATGTTTCCGGAGCAACACGTGAATTTCCAGCAGCTAAAAATTATTCGGGAGGCGGCCCGTCGGGATTTCAACCTGACCGACGTTGCCAATATGCTGTATACCTCGCAGTCAGGCGTCAGTCGACATATTCGGGAACTGGAGGATGAGTTAGGCATCGAAATCTTTATCCGCAGGGGCAAGCGTCTTCTTGGCATGACCGAACCGGGTAAGGCGCTGTTAGCGATCGCTGAGCGGATCCTTAATGAAGCCAGTAACGTCCGGCGTCTGGCGGATCTGTTTACCAACGACACGTCCGGTGTGCTTACTGTCGCCACAACCCATACCCAGGCGCGCTATAGTCTGCCAGACGTAATCAAAGCGTTCCGCGATATTTTTCCGGAAGTTCGTCTGGAGTTGATTCAGGGCACGCCACAGGAAATTGAAACCTTACTGCACAATGGTGAGGCGGACATTGGTATCGCCAGCGAGCGGCTGAGTAACGATCCGCTATTGGTCGCATTTCCGTGGTTTCGCTGGTATCACAGTCTGCTCGTGCCTGTCGAACATCCGCTGACGCAGTCCTCTCCGCTCACGCTTGAAGCCATCGCACAGTGGCCGTTGATTACTTACCGTCAGGGCATTACCGGGCGTTCGCGTATTGATGAGGCGTTCGCACGTAAGGGGCTGCTGACGGATATCGTGCTTAGCGCGCAGGATTCCGACGTAATTAAAACCTACGTCGCACTGGGGTTGGGCATAGGTCTCGTGGCGGAACAGTCCAGCGGCGAGCGGGAAGAGGGGACGTTGGTGCGCCTGGATACCCGGCATCTCTTCGACGCGAATACCGTTTGGCTGGGGTTGAAACGTGGGCAGTTACAGCGCAATTACGTCTGGCGATTTATTGAGTTATGTAACGCGGGCCTGTCGGTTGAGGAGATTAAACGGCAGGTGATGGAACCGGACGAGGTAGTGATTGATTACCAGATTTAAAGAAGCCCGCTAAAAAGCGGGCTTCTTTAAATCTGGCTCCTCTGACTGGACTCGAACCAGTGACATACGGATTAACAGTCCGCCGTTCTACCGACTGAACTACAGAGGAATCGTGTGAACGAGGCGCATAATACTGGCCGCACTACAGCGTGTCAACAGTAAAATTAACACGCTTTTTCAATTGGTTAATTAATCCTCAAAACAATGAATTAATGAACCTGCGAAGGTGGAGGCGCGTCCTCTTCCTGGCTGTCGCGTAGCCGTTGCAGCGGGTCCTGCTGATAGAACTGGCAAAACCGTTGCCAGAGTGCAGGGAAGCGTGGGGCGAAAAGCTCCGGCGCGCTGAAAAAGTACTCCGACAAAACAGCAAAACACTCGGCGGGATCGCTCGCTGCGTAAGCGTCGATGCTTGATGCTGTTTCGCCCACCAGATCAATTTCATCCTGAATATTGTTCATTGCCGCGTGCAGGTCATGCTCCCAACTGGCCACTTCGCGCAGTGGGATGAGCGGAATACCACTGGCGCGATCGCCGTTACGCATGTCCAGCTTGTGCGCCACTTCGTGAATGATCAAATTGAAACCGGAAGCATCGAAGGAGTCCTGAATATCCAGCCAGTTCAGAATAATCGGCCCTTGCTGCCAGCTTTGTCCAGACTGCACGACCCGCTGGTTATGCACCAGACCAATGTCGTCTTCCCATTCATCATCGACGACAAACGGAGCAGGGTAGATGAGCACCTCATGGAAACCATCGAGCCATTCGATGCCCAATTCCAGTACCCGAAGACAAAAAAGCAGGGCAATACGCGCGCTTTTCAATGCGTCGAGTTCGAATCCCTGAAGTGCGACCAGCCTTTTTTGCTGTAAGAATCGTTCCGCCAGCGCGATCAGTCTGGCTTGTTCCTGCGCGGTTAGGGTCATCAGCAAGGGGATAGCGAGGGCTTCCTCCCACTGAGCGGACGCATTTTGCGCGTTATCTTGTGCTTTCCAGGGCCACTTTATCATCGTTTTGCTCGCAAACTCGTCACTTGAACAAAATTGAAGGGACAGGGTCTGTTAAAATGCCAAATTACCTGGCATCATGGCAACCATCAAAACGGAGAGATGCCGGAGCGGCTGAACGGACCGGTCTCGAAAACCGGAGTAGGGGCAACTCTACCGGGGGTTCAAATCCCCCTCTCTCCGCCACTATTCAAGCACTTAGCTCATTTACATTCAACGACACCCGTCACACTTGGTATAGTGTTGGTATATTCACTTGGTATATTTCTCGCCTTCATCATCTTCCGAATCTCCCAAAACAGGAAGATCCAGGGTCGGTGAAACTTTCACTTTGCGATCATAAACAAGAACCTGACTTTCCGTTTTATGACCCGAGAATAGCTGTTTCTCTCTGCTGGAACCTTCGTAGTCAGATATGCCTTTTGCCTTGAGATCGTGAAAAGTGCAGTTCAGTTTTCTGCCCAGAACTATCCCTGCCGATTCCCGCGCTGCCTCCCATAAATCGTTAAACCCACTTTTAGAATATTTCGTTTTCTTGCTGCTGCAGATAACCGTGGTTTCACCGCCTAATGTCCTGGCTAAAGCGATCGCATTTTGCAACCGGACTGTCCATGCCTTGATCTGCTTTGTTCCGGTTTTACCTTGCTGGATAAAAATTCCTTCATCGCTGACCTGAGACCAGCGCAACGAGAGAACGTCGGAAACGCGAGCTGCGCACAGATAGGCGATTTCCATCCCGACACGCAGAGCCGGTGCTGCTTCAAGATAAATAGCC
This sequence comes from Citrobacter sp. 50677481, assembly GCF_001463265.1. NCBI lineage: Bacteria > Pseudomonadati > Pseudomonadota > Gammaproteobacteria > Enterobacterales > Enterobacteriaceae > Citrobacter > Citrobacter sp. 50677481. Next base: position 20,276 of record NZ_LNHZ01000058.1, on the reverse strand, counting down.
TGGTATTCCTCATCAGTGATGTAAACCTCCCGGGGCTTTAGCGTAAATTTACGAACCCCTTTGCAGGGGTTCCCCTTCACATAGCCTCTTTCAAATCCCCATCCGTAGACGCGGGACATGCTGGATATTTCCTGATTAGCCTGATTTTTACTTGTAAGCCCACGCCTGTCCATATAGACACGTATCTGCTCAATTTTGATATCATCTGCTCTCATCTTTCCGAACACTGCCAGCAATTTTTTCTGATGCTGACGATAGTCTGTCTGCGTCCTGACTGATAAATCAGTGAACGTCGGGCTGTCCAGAAACATCGACCATAATTTCGAGAACGTCATCACATCATGACGTTTTGCCTTTTCTTCTTCATAGCGCTGCCAGAGCCTGGATATGCTGGTATCCCGAATTTTCCCCAGTGTAACGCTGAGTTTCGTTCCCTTCGGTTTCCAGACATAGCTGTATTTATTTCTGGTAACCCGCGGAGGCAGATGGGCGTCCTTTGGATTCTTGCGTGGTCTTCCCATAAATGGCGTCGAAGTTGGGTTCTGTTGCAACATACTCGTCAACCTTTGGTAATTCAGTCGTGTTTGGTGCCAGATTCCGACGCAGAACAATTGGCCTGTTCTTCCCGTCTGTAGTGAACGGGATCCCGTGGCAACGCAACTGCCGTTGCTGTTCTGTGTACCGTCTGTAGCCCGTAATTTCTGTAATTTCCGCTGGTGACAGTGTGAGTTCATACATGGCTATCACCTCAGATAGCCAGCCGGTGAAAGATAACCGGCTGGTGGTCGTAATTCTGAAAATCGAAAATCAGTTTGTCGTCAGTCGTTGCCAGATAACTGATACGTATTTGACCTGGTGTCTGGCATCGGACAACGCATTGTGCATGTCACCCTCAAACTTGATGTCATAGCGGGGATTAATACCAACGGCTTTTCCAAGTTCGACCATTGTCCGGACATCCCGGTCATTCCAGTATTTCCATGGACAGTCGATACCAGTACGAACATAAGACTCGCGGAGGATGACGTTGTCGAATGAGGCACCATTTCCCCAGACCTGCATTATCTCAGGTCCGTTTGCGGCATTTTCTGCAATAAAGTCATTAAGCTGGTGCAGGGCATCATCAAGCCGAATTGAATCATCCATAACGATCGCAGAACGCGCTTCTGATGATTGTTTCATCCACCAGATGATGGTTGATGCATCCGGTACACCACCATGCGACATAGCAGATTCCAGACTGACAACTTTGTAGAACTCCGCGCCGGTATCACCGGTCGACGGATCAAAAAATACGGCACCGATGGAAACGACAGGGGCGTTAGGTTTATTACCCATCGTCTCCAGATCCACCATCAGATGGGAATACAGTTTGTCCGAATTTTGCCCGATATTTTGATGAACGGTTTCATTATTCAGGGTATCTGTTTGCTCACCAACTGAATCAGCGCTTTCATCTGGCGAAGTTGCTGTTTCGCCCGGAGGCACTTCAATACCAGCTTTGGTTTCATCGTTGCCACTTTCTTCCATCTGCACATCGCTGGCGATCTCCTCTTTTTTATCCCCATTCATTTTTTCTTCCGCGGAGTTCTGGCGAAGCTGGTCAACAACAGATAAAGGCTGTGCCGGCGGGGTATTAAGCAGGTTTTCTAAAGAAAAAACGCCATTGCCCAGGTTTTCTATGCCCGGTTGCTCAGTGCGAGACCGAGCTTCAGTAATAAGTTTTTTACCAACAACGGCATATTCTTCGCCCACCCCATCAGGGATTAACGTTTCTTTGTGACCGTCAATCGCACCCTTAACTGCTTCCAGGGTTACCGCCGCTGAGTTTATCTGGCGCGCGGCTACAAGAATTTCTTCAGTTGGTTTTTCGTGATTGCTTTCTGTCAGGCTTGCGTTGATATAGGCACGCAGCCGACCAGGAAATTTAACCAGTTCGGATGATGTACCACGGATCAGCGCGAAAATAGCAGCGCGGGAGTAATCCAGGATACCGGGAGTTGCGCGCAGTGCTGCGGACCATTCTTTCCATGGGCTCTCTCTTTTTGCGATGAGCTCTTTTGTACGTCGATGAATGGATAACGGAATATTGTAAATATCAAAATCCATCGGCAAAGTGGCCGCTGCAATTTCATAATCAAGAGTTTCGAGAGTATGTGTGTAATCAGGGTTGCGGTCAGTTTTTATTCCACCACCAGCGTTCGCCCCACAGGATGTTTTCTGAATGCAGGATACGCGATTCCCTTTACTCCATTCTTTAACCAGTAGTCCGCGGTCAATATGTTCTGTATTAAACCATGCAGTAAAGAACTGAATAACGGTAGCCAGATCCGGGATTTTTCCATTGGCAGGAAATACCTGTTTAGCTGCGCTAACTACTCTGTGGATGTCAATCTCCGGTGCTTTTTTAAATAGTTCCACATTTTCGGCTGCGAGAAGAATATTCTGTACATACGAATTATCAGTGTCCATTTCCAGAGCGATAATCGCTTTTTTCTGCGCAACGTCAACGTGATATACATACTCGTTATCTGTCAGGAACTGGGCAAGGATACGATGCCGGAATGGCATTGTCGCAACAACGGTTAATTCGGGCGGGACAGGCGGGTTGCCGTCTTCTTCCCCTTTATCATGGTGTTGTTGAGTGCTCACATCATCTTCGGCTATTGTTTCGGAATTATCATCCTGCGATTTATCCGTTACTGCGGCTTTTTCTGTGTTGCCAGTATTGTCGGATACAATTTTTATCCAGCTAATCCCATCATCAGCAAGCTCGTAACGATCACACCAGGTATCATCCAGTGCCCCTTCGTCCGGCAGATCGTCAACAACTAACCAGTTAGTACGAATTGGAAGCTGATGGTCTGCGCCACGACCGACTTCAACTCCGGCGTCTTCCAGTATATTGAGAATTTCGCGTTCAGCGCGTGAGTCTGATTTTGCAGAGAACCAGCAATACAAATTTTTAGCGTCAGCAGCTTTGGCCTTTGCTTTAATGAGATACGCATAGTTGTTCATTGCGTTCGGGCTCCTTAAGGTTGTAAGATACCCGGCAGCTGATGATTGCCGCCTTTGGTAGTGGTCATTGGTCAAAACTCGTTCCGGAAAGCTTTGGTCGGCTGACCGGGTACTTAACCCGCCTTGCGCGGGTTTTGTGCTTTATGAGGCAGTGGATTTTCCCTGCGACAGCTGCGCAACAGGAACCCACTCGAGAGCATTCAGCACGGGTTCAAATGAATCAGGTGTGCGCGTTACAGCGCGAACGACGTCAGCCACGCTGGGATTTGTTTTTATCAGGTGGTACCCGCCGCCCGGACCACGCTGGCTTGCCACGATATTGCTTACGCGCAGCCTTGAGAAAATTTGCTCCAGGTAGGAAACGGACAGGTTTGATTCTTTACTGATGGCCGCTATCGAAACTGGCTTACCTCCATATATTTTGTTCAGTATTGCTACGGCCTGGACAGAGGCCACAACGCGCTTCATTCCAAATTCCATCTTTTATCCTTACTGGTCATAGCCATTGGTCAAAACTCGTTTATGGACGTCTTGCAGTCTGCTGGTCTACAGACGGATCGCCTTTCTGGGCGAGGGTGTAGCAGATAAGGCGGATTATCACTTCAACCCGGTTAAGCAATACGGCCTGCTGCCGCACTGGCTTACTTGCGAAATCAATCATGGTAAATCCTCGCTTTGTGCCTGTAACGCTGGCTGGCGGAACGTTGGTACCTGCTGCGCATTGATTTTGCGTACTTTGCTGGTGAGTCAGTAACGCGTTGGTCGTCTCGTTCATCCCCTATAACTCGCAATTCAGGCCGAGAACTGATACTGGCTCACCGCAAAGTACGCGTTCTTGTCATCTCATCCGGTGTTTCGTATGCCGCCGGCAGCTACTTCGTGGGCGTCCTGCCTCGATGACTCAGTGCTTGATAATGATTAAAGCACTGGTTTATACGTATTGTCAATATTGGATTTATAGTGAGTGTAAACTTTAGGTTTGTGGGGGGGGATGAAGTGAACGCAGCAGTAGCAGGGCTAAAAAAAAACCGGCGGGAGCCGGTTTCTATAAGATAGTGTCAATACCAATCACTCATCGTTCGATTTGAATCGTCCGCGCAAATACTTCTCGACATATTCATCGATCTCTCTGAGCCGAAGGGTAAAGAGATCTATCATTTTGTCTTGCTCGCTTTCGGGTAGCTGTCTGAAGAGGCTGAGCATCTTAGTTTCATTTGGTTTCAGGCCTGAATCCTCAGCAACTTTTTCACCGAGCAACCAAGTTACAGACACATTAGCAGCGTCCGCAATAGCGATTGCAGACTTTTTGCTTATTACCCCTTTCTTAAACCACCCATTTACAGCCTGAGGAGTAACCCCTGCGATTCGAGCCATTTCAGCTTTGCTGATGCCTCTGTGAGTGATTTCTTCTAAGCGAGCAACCAGTTGGTTATCAAACTCTTCATTCTGTTTCATACAGTCATTGTAAATGTTTGGTTTATACTCACAATAAATTAAGTGTTTGCATTTGGTGTAAACCTATGCTTTATTGTGTCCATCATAACGAGGAGAAAAACATGACGGCTCTTGATAACGCAATTCGGATTGCTGGCTCAGCCAATAAATTAGCCACTGCAATTGGGGTAAGTGGCATGGCTGTAAGCCAGTGGAAAAGTAAAGGCTCTGTTCCTTCAACGCGTGTTTTGAAAATCTACAGTGTTACTGGAATTACACCGCATGAGCTTCGTCCCGACCTATATCCGAATCCATCTGATGGGATACCGCAACAAGGAGTTCAACAATGCAATCCGTAACGTATGAACATCATAACCAACGGCTATCTGTCCAACTGAAAACTCAAAATCATTATGAGCCGCGACGCCGCGACACGATCCGGCACAGGGCGATTTTTAACGCCGTCAGGGAATGGGAATCCACCTTGCCAGGGCAGGCACAGGAAAAAATCGCTCAGCTGGTGGCCGAACAGTGGGCGAAAGAGGGAGGGCGTGGAATATCGGTAAACAAACAAAACCTGTTTCGCTACCTGAAGAACGAGACGAACTCCAGCAAATATACAGGCTATGTCATGCAGCTCTCGCACGCGATTGCAGAGGTTATGCCGATTGAGATAGCCAGAACATACGGGCTACGGCAGGGAAAAACAGAAAATGAACTGGTGGCTTGCGCGATTAAAGAATGCGGCGAGGCACATCAGGCCAAGTTAATCGGGGCTCCGCTACAAAGGCTTGAAAAGGAGATCCGCGAAGCGGCAATCGCGTTATTCAACATGTTGCCAGCAGAAGCGGCGGGACCACTACTGGCGAGTATCAGCGCCGTAGCGCCGCAAGTTTTTTAACGAGTTTTTACCAATGAGCAGGCTATACACGGGGAGGCTACATGAGCATTGATGCAATGCGATGGGCCAAAAAAGTTAAAACCGGAAAATCTTCCAGTAAGGCGATTCTTACCTGGCTGGCAGATATGTGCGGGGCTGACTTATGTGCATATCCATCTGTTGCTGCACTTGCAGAGGCAACGGAACTGGACAAAAAAACCGTGCAGGCTGGTTTACGGCATTTGATCGAAATCGGACTTATTGCCGACACCGGGGAACGAAAGGGGCGAACCAAACAGATACCCGTATACAAATTACTAGGTGTCGAAGAAAGCGTTGTTGATTCTGAATACACCCAAAATCGGGAGCCTTTAAAGGCACCCAATAACGGTAGGCTTAACGATAAGACACCCGAAAACGGTTGTCTTAAAAATGACCAAAGACACCCGTTTTTTCCGTCAAAGACACCCAAAAACGGGATCGGGAATCTACCAAGGAACCATAAAGATCTAAACCCCACACATAGCGAAGTGGTCGAACCAGTTTTTCCGGAATATCCGGATCAGCCAGGCATTGCATTTGGTAACGCGCAGACTTTCGGAAAGTTTGGAATGTACCCGTCCTGGAAACCATCCTCTGATTTTCGACGAATGGCTGAACTGTGGGGAATGCCGTTAAAGCCAGGTATTAACCTTCCGGCAGAACTGAACAGCTTCATCGCCTACTGGCAAGCCGAAGGGAAGGTATTCCATCAGGTGCAATGGGAGCAGAAGTTCGCACGACATTTAGGGCGGGTCAGCACAGTAATCAAACCAGCAACCGGAGGTGATAACAATGTGGGAGCACGACCAGAATCAACAGCATCCAGAGCTGTTCAGTCAATACAGTCAGCCCATGCAGAATGGAGGCGCCGTAACGGACTTGATGGCAACGGAAACGGCCTGGCGATTGTGGCAGGTGATGGGGGAAATATTCTCGAACCGGTGGACGCAGAAAAATGGGGCAGAGCCAACAGCCCTCTGGATAGCTCAGATAGGTTCAATGACTGAGTATCAGATCAAGCGGGTCTGCCAACAGTGCATGGAGCGTTGTGCAGTCGGGAACACATGGCCGCCGGATCTTGCAGAATTTGTTTCGCTGGTATCTGAGAGTGGCGCTAACCCGTTCAACCTCACTTCAGAGAAGGTAATGGCTGAATACAAGCGCTGGCGTAATGAGTCTTACCGTTATTCAGGCAGTGACAAATATCCGTGGCCGCAGCCAGTGCTATATCACATTTGCATTGAAATGCGCAGGACTGGAGTTGAACGTCAGATGACTGAGGGGGAATTAAAAAAACTGGCAGAAAAATTACTTACGAAATGGACCAGACATGTCAGCAATGGCCTTTCTGTTCCGCCGATACGTCGACAGCTGGCGGCACCACACCATCCGGCAGGACCAACTCCGGCACAGTTGCTGATGGATGAATACAAACGCCGCAAAGCGGCAGGATTAATCAACTAAACGAGTTTTGACCAATGACCAAAGAACTTACACAAAAAGACCAGGTGGCGGTTGTTGTTCGCCATATTCCGGGATGTGTGCTGCGTGATGTCTGCGAGGCGCTGGATGTTCCTGCAGGAACGGCTGGCCGTCTCCTTCGGGCGCTGACAGTTAACGGGACGATAACCCGAAGCCATAACGGTACTCAGTATGTTTACAACGCGGTGCCAGGGGCGGGGATACCGGAGGTTACCCTGCCATTTATGAAAGAAAAAAGCGATCCCGTTAAAACGCGCAAGGCTGAAAGTATTGCCCGAAATCTGGAGTCCCGCGGGCTGTGGCGCCGCGCAGCTACGGTTTATACCGACATGTTGGCTATTGCCCGTAATTCCGTCGAAGTTTCCCGCATTGCTCAGCGGCGCGAAGAATGCCTGCGCATGGCCAGGAGATAACCCGGATGGCCCGACCAAAAACACAAAGAGAACGAACAATGATTATCGATCGGATTATCCACATGGTGAAAGCGCACGGACACATGACGACGTCAGAGGTGGTTTCGCTGTTCGGCCTGCATCGCGGTACTGCAGAAAAATATCTGCGTATTGCGCTGGAGCGCGGCGGCTTCATTCGTCATGGTCGTTGCGGCATTTTCCGCGACCAGCGTGCGGTGATTGATTATGACCTCAGGCGATACAGCAGCAGTCAGGAAAAGGGATTTTCAGCGCTGCCGGCGCTGGAGAAAAGCCCTGTGATGGGGCGTGTAATGCAGGTTTATGGAGCATCAGTATGACAATCGACAAACAGGCGCTGCGTGCTGATGCAGTTCGCGCAGGTGGTGTGAAGTGGCAATACATGCGCGCGACGCAACATTCGAAAGCATACATAACAGACGAAACCGGCTCGACGGTCATCAACTGCACAGATGGTGATGTTCCTGCAAAGTGCGTCGGGTTCCTGACGTCTGCCAACCCCGCCACCGTGCTGGCGCTGCTGGATGAGTTGGACAGCGCCAACGGTTACGCCAGCGCATACGAGGCTGAAAAATGGCATTACCACGGACTGGCTGAGTCTGAGGGTGAGCGAGCAGATCGGGCAGAAAAGCAAGTGGAAGAATTAACGATGTTGGTTAAACGCCTGTCCTATTCACTCAGAAACGCCAGACCAGACAGCAAGTTACACGGCGCCGCAATGGACTATTTGAGCCGAAAAGGTTTCATCAGTGTAGAGGATGTATTGAGATGACCGCTATTACCAAAGATTCCATCACGGACACAATCGAAGGGCTGGAGCAGCTAAGTAATCTCGGCATTCAGTCTGTCTACATCGATATGGCGATAGCTGGTATGCGTCGTCTGCTGGCATCGCTCGAAGCTGAGCTTGTGGCGTGGACCGACGAGCAGGAATTACGGGACGTTGAGAAAGACGGGTTAGGTTACCTGTTTACTGTCAATCCCATAACGCCGAACGCAGACTCGCGCCGCGTCATTAAGCTATACACCGCCCCTCCAGCGCCGGTAGTGCCTGATTTAAAGCCTGACTGGATGATTAACGAATTTCATGCAGGCTGGAAGGCCTGCCGCGCCGCCATGCTTCAGGGTAGCCAACCTGTAAATGATCGCGATGAGTTGCGCGAACAGGTTCGCCGTGAGCACGCTGAATGGTCTGATGCCACGTTCGGCAATGTTGGTCCCGTCGGTCCACTTAAGCACCTTTCCAAAGAAACGCTCGAGGCTGCTGCTGAACCCGGCGACCTTAGCGAATGGGCTGACATGCAATTCCTGTTATGGGATGCGCAACGTCGTGCTGGTATCAGTGACGAGCAGATTAACCAGTCGATGGTAGAAAAGCTGGCAGTGAACAAGCAGCGCGAATGGCCTGAGCCGAAAGATGATGAGCCGCGTCTGCACATCAAGGGAAGTTAACACTAGGTGGAAGTGATGGTTAATAATGACTACCAATCCGTGAAAAAAAATTAACTAAATTGGTTTACAAAAAAATATGTTGTGGTAAATTCATCATCATGGCACTTGGGTATCTAACAGATTTGGTTGTTATCACATCTGTACACATAAGCAAACTGAGGATTGGACTATGGCGCTCACTGAATTCGGTAAGGCCGTCAGAAAAGCGAGGATTGATACAGGATATACCTTACTCACTATGGCTAAGGCCTTGGGAACGACTTCTGCATTTTTAAGTGGTCTAGAAACCGGCTCTAAAAAAATACCTGCCAAGTGGGTATCGGCAATCAATGAGCTTTTCGCTGAGCAAGGTTATTATATTGATGATTTGGATGTGCTTGCTAACATTTCAAATGAGTCTGTACCAATAGAAGGCTTATCAAAGCAACAGCAAATGCTTGTCGCTGGATTTGCTAAGTCAGAGTTTACTCGCGAAGAGTTAAAAAAATTCGCTGAGTTGCTCGCAGAAATCAATAAGAAATAATTATGTAGGATAATTTTATGTATCAAATGCGTGGTACACGTGTTCGCCCCTTGGGTGAAATGGATATTAAATTAAGAGCTGTTAACGCTTGTTTTGCTCTTGGTTTTACAAGCAAATATAAATACAAACGTAGGCCACGTAGATTTGATATTGCGTTGGAACAGCTGTCCGAATGGAACATTGTCCTTGATCCAATGGATGATGATGAATGGTTCAAGGAAACTCTTGGGTTAACTATTGGGCATTGTGAACCAGAAAACTTAACCATCAGGGTACCAAATCATATATATGAAATGGCATGTGCAGGGGAGCAGTCCGCTTTGTTCGTTATTTTTCACGAATTAGGACATTTACTCCTTCAGCATAAACCTGTTCTACATTTTGCCAATAAACAACCAGCGATAAATGAAGACTCTGAATGGCAAGCTGATTTGTTTGCAGAAACGATGCTGGATAAGCTCGGTTATCAAACTAAGCAGCTTTGTTTCGAGTTCTATTGAAAAAGCCCTGTTAGGTACAGGGCTTAAGGGGCGGAAAGCCTAGGAACTTTCCGGTGTGTATGGAGGCAACCCACCGCTACACTTAAACTTGACAAAATGAAGTTTAGCGGTTCTCCCAACAAAACGCAATCTGTATGGGTTTACAGGTATGCAGGGAAACCTTAGCTATGGCAATGGGAACCTGTAGTAAATGCGGGAAGACGTGCGAAATTATTTTTCGCTACTCTGTTTGTATCAATGGGGTAATGCGTCATGCGAGAAAGGGCCACCCTTTCCCAATTCCTGTGTGCAACTGTTCTGAACTGAACGTTGCATAATCTATCCATCCAGAGAAACCCGCTTCGGCGGGTTTTTCATAGTCTACGATAAACACTTGACTAAGTGAGTTAACGCGGTACCGCCGCCGTTCGCTGAGGCGCTGGTGCGCGCCAATTTGCCCGAGTTGTGCCAGACGAAAGAAATCGCTGCTTAAAAACATCATTGTATTCAACCCGCTACGGCGGGTTTATTTTTCCCCTCCTGACAGATGGATTAACAATTTGTGCTCTTAAAGCGTTGATCATTTCATTTTTTAGGTGTACTGTTTTTATATACAGTATGGATATGCATACAGTTAACCCATTAGGTGTAAGGAGATGACACGATGGCTGCTGACAAGAAAAAATCTGTTTTACCCGACAATACAAGACCATCAACGAAGGAAGAAAAAGAAAAGGCGTTGGCCTCAGCAATGGGACACATTGAGAAACAGTTTGGTAAAGGTGCGATAATGCGTCTGGGTGACGGTTCTCACTTAAACGTCGAAATGGTTTCAACGGGTTCTCTTGGATTAGATATTGCTCTTGGTGGTGGTTTCCCGGTTGGTCGTATCTCTGAAATTTACGGTCCTGAATCATCCGGCAAAACAACAGTTGCGCTTTCTGCTATTGCCAGTGCGCAACGTGAAGGCAGACAGTGTGCTTTCATCGATGCCGAACATGCTCTTGATCCCCGTTATGCAAAGCAGTTAGGGGTTGATATCGACAATTTGCTTATATCGCAACCCGATACCGGAGAGCAGGCGCTTGAAATCACTGATGCACTGGTACGTTCCGGTGCTGTCGGTCTGATTGTCGTTGATTCGGTAGCTGCCCTGGTGCCTAAGGCTGAACTTGAAGGAGAAATAGGCGATGCGCAAATGGGGCTTCAGGCGAGAATGATGGGGCAGGCTATGCGCAAACTTGCCGGAGAAATTAGTAAAACCAAAACCATCGTTATATTCATCAATCAGCTCCGTATGAAAATTGGCGTCATGTTCGGTAATCCGGAAACCACTACAGGGGGGAACGCCCTCAAGTTTTATGCTTCCGTTCGCCTTGATGTCAGATCCCGAACTATCAAAGAAGGTGATCAGGTCACCGGAAAAGATACCACGATCAAGGTCGTCAAAAATAAAGTGTCACCTCCATTCAAGCAGGCATCATATCGTCTCCTTTTTGGAAAAGGGATTTCCCGCGCAGATGAGATCCTGGAACTTGGTGTTCATCTTAAACTGATTAATAAAATGGGTGCATGGTACGATTACAATGGTGAAAAGCTTGGCAACGGTAGAGCCAAAGCAGCTGCATGGCTTGAAGAGCATCCGGAAATGGCTGCTGAAATAGAGCGCCAGATCCGGGAAAAAGCACTGAATAACGATCCGACCTTAGCCGCCATCCAGTGTGCATCCGATAATGAACCAGAAGCAGTGACTGAAAATTTTGAAAACGAGTAATGTTGCACTGGAAGTGAGAAAGATAAAGAGGAGGGGGCATGGAGGATCTACCGGATACCGGTTTTGCATTAATTCGTTGTGCGGACAGGGCGGTAATTGCTTACTTTGAAAGTTTTCCCCAGTGTGACCGTGCTCTGATGTACCGTAAGGGCGACATGTATTCGTTCATGCCGCTAAGGGACGATGAAATAATTGGCACACCGTCTCTCTTTACCAAAATGCTGGAGAAGGCTGGCTATCGTCCTTCTCCCCCCTCTGATATACTCGCTTAGCTGGCCTGAACAACCGGCACCTGCTGCGCCACGGAGAGATACCATGGCGCTAACTACCAAGATCAAATCTGAAACACGACTTTCTGGCGAGTCTTCTGGCTGCGTCGGTTTTGTCGCATCTTCTGAAAAACAACTCACACCAAGACAGCAGGAAGTTATGGATCTGCTGGTGGGTTATGTCAATTCCCACGGTTACCCGCCGACCTGCCAGGAACTGGCGGGGTTGCTTGGCGTGTCTTCTCCTAACGCCGCCCTGACACACCTCAAAGCTCTGGAAAGAAAGGGCGCCATCACACTGTCACCTGGTATTTCCCGCGGCATAAATATTAACGGACGAAAAGAACCTGTAATGGCTTTGCAGCTGTTACAGGAGCTGGTCAATAACGAACCAGGAGCCAGGGCTCGTGCTGTTGAATTTCTGAAAATGTCCGGGGTTTTTGAATGAAAAAGAGCTGGTTCCATCATACCGGACTGACTGAAACACAGGCGGATGAACTTCTGTCGCGATACAGAGCGAATAATGTCAGGGCGGAAAAATCTCTGGCGCCGGACTACTTGTCATGGATCGTCATCGCATTTCTGCCTGAATCCCTGAGGCCGCCACGGCAGGATCGCCGCTATCAGCAATCGACGTGGAGAGACTGAATGCGAGCGTTACTCAGACCTGTTATTGCCCGGGAGCTTGGTGTGGTTCTGCTGAAACCAGGTAGCGAACTGATGTCGCTGTTTAGCTGTGAACGCGTTCTGGTCGAGAGCCAGCCGGCAAATATGGCAACGCTGGCGACGGGACGTGTTCCTGATGCACGCCAGCCCCTTCTCGAAGATGAATCCCTGATGCCATTCTTTCTGGACAAGTCGGTTATTGCTGCTGCTGGTGGACTCAATGGCCTGGATTATTGGTTGCTCCGTTATGGTGGCGGTGTCTGCCAGTATCAGCACAGTAATTACCACTATCACGAACTGACGACGATGAGGTACGAACCGGGTTCGGTTCTGCTTTGCTGCTATTGTGATAATCAACTGCGCGACCACAGTGCAGAAGATCTGGAGCGAATAGCAAAGCTGAACGTTGCCCGATGGATTTTAGACACCGTCCGTATTGCGTTGAAATCTGGCAATGAACGGGAAATATCGCTTGCTGAACTATGCTGGTGGGCTGTTCTTTCAGGAATAACATCTGCTATTCCGGAGTCTGTTGCGTGTGCTGCGCTCGGTAATCGCCCGGAGGAGTTTTCATCGGTTATGCGGGAAAGTGATATTACCCCTTCATTGTCGGCCACACACATACTGGCTAACCGGGTCAGGGAGTTTAACTCAAGAAATGACCAGCAGGCTGTGGACTCGCCGGTTGTACGTATGGCTGTTGATCCTGAGCCACCAGCTTCATTTTTTGCGAGGCCAAAGCGCTATCGCTGGCAGAACGATGACTATATCTCATGGGTGAAAATGCAACCGTGCAGTTGCTGCGGTAACCGGGGAGGTGACGCACACCATCTGATCGGACACGGTCAGGGGGGCATGGGAACGAAGGCCCATGACAGTTTTACTATCCCTCTGTGCCGTAAGCACCACAGAGAATTGCATAACGACCCGGTCAAGTTTGAACAAAAGTATGGTTCTCAGCTTGAAATGTTAAAAAGCGTGCTGGATCTAGCATTCGCGCTTGGCGTGCTGGCATAAGGAGACATAAAAATGACGCCACGTCAGAAACGTACACATCGTGCAGCGCTGGAAAAAGCTGCAGCAGCACCACGAAAAAGCTGGCTGGGGAAATGTACTCTCCTGACGGGGATCCAGTCGGCATGGATAAAATCATTGTTAACAACCTGGGGTGAAGGCGTAAGAGGAGGAACCGGACCAAAAATGCCGCGGGGGCATGATTGCTGGAATGTTCTCAGAGGTGGTCGCTGGTCGGATAAAGCGCTGGAGCGTTTTACGGCGGCGCTCAATCAGGCTCGCAGTGAAGGATTTAAGGGGGAACAGGCGCTGAATCGTGCTCATTCTATTTTATGGCCCAAAGCCCCCTCCGGCATTATTGACGAAGCCCTGCATAATGATGATGTCGATTTCGTTGAGCAATCCGTACTGCAGGCGCTTGATATAAACGACCCTGTATATGTTGTTGGGCTTCAGTATTACACCACCAGAAAAAAAATCTCTGACATCACCAGAGAATTGCAATCTCTGGCACCATGGTTAACAGAATGGGAGGCGCGGAAGCGTGTGCGCTGGTGTCTGGAAATATTCAGGGCGAAGGTCTTTTTGTCGTCACGAAAGCTTTTATCCGAATGAGCATCAAAACATATTTTTTAGCAATTCGTGCTAATTAAGATTGTGGACGTTGAAAACGGGCCAGTAAATTAGATAATCAGTTTATGCTTGGCAGAGCTGCGCCGCGATGGCAGCGTTGAGAAGCGACAATCTGAATATGACGAAAGCCCCGCCAGTCGGGGCTTTTGCTTTCCGGCGATACGACAGGGGTATTCGCGAACGTGCTACGGCACAGTACCCCTGTCATATCGCCGTATTGCATTTGGGCTCGGCAATAAAACCAAACCTTGTAGCGTTCACTGCATTGAAAGCGCATTGAGTTTGAATGGTTAGTTTCACTTAGGTATTATCTTGCTCACGGCCCTTTAGCTCAGTTGGTTAGAGCGTGCGACTCATAATCGCCCGGTCGCTGGTTCAAGTCCAGCAAGGGCCACTTACCGCCACTAGCTCATCGGGATAGAGCATCAACCTTCTAAGTTGACGGTGCGAGGTTCGAGCCCTCTGTGGCGGACCATGCGGTCATCGTATAATGTCTATTACCTCAGCCTTCCAGGCTGATGATGCGGGTTCGATTCCCGCTGACTGCTCAAGTTTTGAATGGGCGCTGCTTTTTGCAAAATTGCTGTGTAAAAATACTGACCTTTGGGTTCAGCGCTCATCCAAAAGCACTCCGTTAATATCCGTACAACCGTGGGTGGTTTGTTGGATGGAGTGCCTCATATTAATGCCGATTTGTTTAAACACATCTATTATTCAGTCTGCTATGGCGTTGCCGTACCGCTATACTGTCTACTCTATCAGTGATGAGGTGACCTATGCAGGAAGGGTTCTACTGGATTAAGCATGTTGACTCTGTCCAGGTGGCTTATTTCAAGAGTGAAGAATTCGAAGATATATCAACCGGCGAAATTGTACCTGGCGTATGGCACTTAACCCGGGATGATGCAATTTGTCACAACAGTGAAGTCAGTATCCTGGCTGGTCCGTTAGAGCCACCAGTTTAAAAAACTTATTTTGATCAGGCTGCCTCCGGGCGGCCTTTTTTATTTCCCCTCAATTCTGAGAGGACTCACAGCAATAAGAGGGGGCTAAATGTCCGATCCGATTTCCGGCACTGGGCTGGCTGGTGGTGCACTGACGGGGGCCAGTATCTATGGACTGCTGACCGGAACCGATTACGGTGTGGTATTCGGCGCATTTGCAGGGGCTGTATTCTACATTGCAACAGCTTCAGACCTGAGCGCGTCACGTCGGCTGGCATATTTCATCGTGTCGTATATCGCTGGAATTATTTGTTCCGGTCTGGTGGGATCAAAGCTGGCGGCCTGGACTGGTTACACCGATAAACCACTGGATGCCATCGGCGCCGTAATCGTTTCTGCATTAGCCGTCAAAATCCTGACGTTCCTGAGTAACCAGGATGTTGGATCGCTGGTGGCGCTGATAACGCGCCGGGGAGGTTCCGGTGGTACTAAATGACCCGACAGCAACGTTTAACGCGCTGTTATGCGCGGGGGTGGTAATAACGTTAATGTTTTACCGTCGCGGCAATTCCCGGCACCGCCCGTGGATTTCACGTCTGGCATGGCTGATTACCGTCTTGTACAGCGCTGTACCGCTTGCCTACTTGTGCGGTATTTATCCACATTCATCATGGCCTACGATCGGGGCCAACATCATTTTTCTTTCCGTGCTGGTGGCCGTCAGAGGCAACGTTGCACGTCTGGTTGATCACCTGAGGCACTAATGACCAAAGACGAAATATTTAATGCCATCCTCGGCAAAGAAGGCGGGTACGTTAATCACCCCGACGACAAAGGCGGCCCAACAAACTGGGGAATCACTCAAGCGGTAGCTCGCGCCCACGGTTATAACGGTGATATGCGTAACCTTACCCGCCAGCAGGCGCTGGATATCCTGACGGCTGACTACTGGATAGGGCCACGCTTCGACCTTGTTTCTGAGGTATCACCAGCCATCGCCGCCGAACTGTGCGATACCGGCGTTAACATGGGCCCATCGGTTCAGACCAAATGGTTTCAGCGATGGCTGAACGTATTCAACATTCAGGGGACGCTCTTTCCCGATCTGATTGCTGATGGTTTTATCGGTCCACGAACTATCAGCGCGTTAAAAAGCTATCTTGCCCGGCGAGGAAAAGAGGGAGAGCTGGTTATGCTCCGTGCCCTGAATTGCAGCCAGGGTCAGCGTTATCTCGAACTGGCAGAACAGCGCAGCGCGAACGAGACATTTGTTTATGGCTGGGTAAAGGAACGGGTGGTTATATGACGCTTGAGATGATCACCGGACTCGTTGTAGCAGTATTTGCTGCTATTGCTGGAGCTTTTGGCCTGGGCCACCTACGTGGTACCAGCAAAGCTGAAGCGAAAGCAGATAAGCAGCGCACCGAAGAAAACGCGGCGGCCACCGTTGCGGCGGCAGAACGTAAAGCGGAAGTCACTAAAGAGGCGAGCAATGTACAGCAGACTGTTAACCATATGCCTGATGACGATGTTGATTGCGAGCTGCGCGCAAACTGGACCCGCAAGGGTTGAAGTGGTTGATACGGCTTGCGACTGGGTTAAACCCATCTACGGGACGGCTCACGACTGGGACCTAATGGACCGCCAAACGAAGAAGGACATCCTGGCGCATAACAAAGCGTGGCAGGCTAACTGCCAGAAACAAACCAGAGCCTCGCAATAGCGGGGCTTTTTTATGCGCATCGCACGCGCACATCAAAGAAAGTCTTTCAGCTGTGAGCTTGGGCAAACCGTTAACTTTCGGCGGCTTTGCCGTGCGACAGGCTCACGCCTAAAAGGAAATAAATCATGGGTCAGAAAATCATTACGTTGTCCGGCGCTGCAACGGATGTTCTTTATGCGCTGTTTTTCCGTGGCGCGCTTCAGTCTGGTGACCTGCCAGCTAAATCTGGTGCTGCTGAGCTTCGGGAACTGGGATTCGCTGAAACACGCCATACCGCGACGGAGTATCAAAAGGAAAATTATTTCACCTTCCTGACTGCTGAAGGGCAAAAGTTTGCTATTGAGCATCTGGTCAATACGCGTTTTGGTAAGCAGGTGGATCAGCAATATTGCGCTGCAATCACTATTGGCGTTGAGATGGACACTACAGACGCACAAAAGGTTATTGATGAACTGGACGAAAAAATCCGTAACAGCGAAGCATTTAAGGCTCTGAAAGATGGCTGGTCGCACGACAAAAACGGAACGATGATAATTAATCACGGCCAGGTATTTATTCGCGACGCGATGATCCAGGACGGTAGCATCACGAATGCGAAGATCGGAAGCGCGCTGACTTCAAACAATGGTAGTGTCAGCACAACCTATGAGATGAAAATTGGCATTGAGCGTGGTACCGACGAGAACGTCGAAGGTATTTTGAAAAATGCGCTGAAAAATGCTGCTCAGTCTGCTGCTCAAGATGGAGCTAAGCGTGCTGGCGAAGACCTAAAAAGCAAAACCAAAGATATCCAATTAGCGATGCTATACAACGGTGATCACTTCTCTGGTATTGGCCTGGCTGTAGATGGTCAGCTGCTTTCTGACCAGCTCGATGCAAAAATCCTGCAGTCTGTTGGTGCCCAGGCTCCTGCGAAACTTCAGGTTACCTTCATGCTTAAAGAAAAGAGTACAGGAAAGCCGATACGTATCGATCTCGCTGAGCTCCGAAATTCCCGCGGGTGGTAACTCATGCAACACAATGTTCTGGTGGATGGGGTGCCTTACATCCCGTTCAGCTCAGTATCGAAGCCACGAATTGGAGTTGCCATCACTACTCACAACCGACCAGACGTTTTAAAGCGTGCCATTGAGCAGCACCAGAAGCATCTGCCAGCAGGTGCGCTGGTGGTTGTTGTTGATGATGGTTCAAAACCTGCCGCCGTCGTGCCTGACTGCGTGCAGCTGCTTCGCCATGAAACATCGATCGGCATTGTTGCTTCGAAGAATGCCAGCCTGTCAGCGCTGATGGATGCCGGATGCGAGCATCTTTTTTTATGGGATGATGACGCCTGGCCTATTGCTGATAACTGGCATCTGCCTTACATCGATTCCCAAGAGCCGCATCTGGCTTATCAGTTTCTCGATCTGGCTGGTCCGCGAAAGATTAACGATATGACCGTTCTGTACCGGGATGATAAGCATATTGCTTACACCGGGCAGCGTGGCGTGATGTTGTACTACCACCGCAGCGTTATCGAGAAGGTGGGCGGGTTCGATCAGGTATATGGGCGCGGTATGTACGAGCATCCCGATCTGGCGCTACGCATTCACAATGCAGGCTTAACGTCGTGGGCGTTCGCTGATGTGGTTGGCTCTGAAAAGCTGATTCATTCAATGGACGAGTACGAAGAAGGCGCTCGCAGTATACCCAGGCCTGAACGTGAGGCGCTCGATAAGAAAAACGCTGTGATTTACGGGCGGCGCCGGGATTCAGGATATACAGGCTATGCCGAATATCGATCTCAGCGCGACGTGGTTATCACTACGCTACTGACCAGCCAGCCCGACCCGCAGCGCGGTACGAAAATGACCGCCTCTCCTGACATGCTGGCTAAATGGGCCTCATCACTTCGGAATTGTGGGCGTGTCGCGCTGGTGGATGAACTGCAGGCGGCTCCGGCAAACGTTGAGCTTTACCGCGTTGTTGACGTGAAGATGAATGTCTACTTCCGGCGCTGGCTGCATATCTGGCAGCATCTGCGCGATCACCCTGAATACCGGTTGGTCTGGTGTACCGATGGAACCGATGTCGAAATGCTTCGCGCGCCGTGGGAAGACATGAAGCCCGGGAAGGTGTATGTCGGTTCAGAACCAAAGACCTACGCCGACACCTGGGCAAAGCAGAATCACCCGGAGAGCATCTATCAGGAGTTCATTGAAGCGCACCGCAACGATGTGATGCTTAACGCTGGGCTGCTGGGTGGTACCCGCGCTGATGTGATGGCGTTTGTTCACGGCATCATCCGTCTTTACTACCGGATCGAGAGTTATCGTTTCTGGAAGAAAGAACAGGCTGGCGCCGCGGTGGGCGACATGCTGGCGTTCGGTATTGTCGCGCAGTCATTCGCTGACAGGCTGGTCACCGGCCCTCAGGTACATACCGTTTTCAAAACTGATGGTATCGGTAAGGAGGCCGCATGGTGGAAACACAAGTGAAGTTTGTTGTGGTTGGCCACCACTCACGACATAAGCAGGCATTGTGTCTGGCTGAATCTCTCGGTGCCGTCCTCCTGATTGATAGTGGTAACCACGGTGCGAACTGGAATCACCGCCGTGCGCTTGAATGGGCTGACGGGCAGTCATGCCGCGTTGTAGTGGTCGAAGATGACGCGCGTCCTGTCGCTGGATTTACTGAGCTGGTGGAGCAATGGCTATCCCGTTTTCCCGAGGCACTCGTAAGCTTTTATCTGGGCACCGGGCGCCCGCCTCAGTACCAGAAGCATATAGCCGAACGGCTAATTGTCGCTGATAAGACTCGATCTGACTTTATCTCATTGCCGCGGCTGATACACGGCGTGTGCTACAGCGTACCGACTAATTCAATCAGGCATGTTTTGTCGCGATGGGATAGTAGCAAGCCTGCTGATTATGCTGTAGGTGATGCCTGGGGATGGGGCGTTATCTATCCGTGTTACTCGCTGGTGGATCATGCAGACGACGAACCTGTAGAGCGTCACCCAGACTCAGCGCCACGAACAGAACGCCGCCGGGCGTGGAGGTTAGCCTGATGCCTGCTTTAATACCGAGAGCATGCCGCAAGCGTGGCTGCCCTGGAACAACTACAGACCGCTCAGGCTATTGCCCTAAGCACCTTAACGAAGGCTGGCAGCAGCATCAGCGAGGACAAAGCAGGCATCAGCGAGGTTATGGCAGCAAGTGGGACAGGCTGCGTCCAATGGTTCTCGACAGAGATAAACACCTTTGTCAGGAATGCCTGCGAAATGGAAGGTATACACCTGCTGAGACGGTGGACCACATCACCGCCAAAGCAAATGGTGGGACCGATGACCTGTCCAACCTCGAAAGCCTTTGCAAGCCCTGCCACAGGGCGAAGACAGCGGTCGAAAGACTCAAATGACATAAATTCTCATTTGATGCGACCAGAGGGGAGGGCGGGTTGAAAGTTCAGGAACGACGCGCCAAAGGACCGCCGCCCAACCTCTTTTCACATCGCCGCAGGTTAGAAAACTT